>JAGXHH010000187.1 GCA_024636355.1 Desulfobacteraceae bacterium
ATGGGCCGTCCCGGGTAAAATCCCCGATGAAACGCGTCGGCGAACGGGGGAGCGGCAAATATGAACCGATCAGCTGGGAAGAGGCCATCGGAACGGTATCCAAAAACCTGAAGGATCTGCGCAGCCGGGGCAAAGCCCATACCGTAGCCTGCATTTCTTCGTCCGACCGGGGAACGGTTCCCTACCTGGCCGACCGTTTCCTGAACGCCTACGGCTCACCCAATTTCATTCGCACCGCTTCGTTTCTCGATGCCCATGAACTGGCTCTCTACCTGACCCAGGGTCGGCAGGGGACCATCGGGTTCGATATTGAAAACGCCGATTTCATCCTGAGCTTCGGATGCGGTCTTCTCGACGGTTGGGGGGCTCCCGGACGGCTGTTCCATAAATACGGCCAATTCGACAAGAACAACCAGCTCATCCAGATTGAACCGCGCTTGTCCGACACGGCCGCCCATGCCTCCAAATGGCTGGCCGCCAGGCCGGGCACCAATGGCGCGCTTGCCCTCGGCCTCGCCCATGTCATCGTCCGGGACAAGCTGTACAATACCAATTTCATCGAAAACTTCACCCACGGTTTCGAAGACTGGACCGATGATGCCGGAAAACAGCACATCGGGTTCAAAACCCTGGTGCAGCAGTACCCGCCTTCCAAGACTGCCAAGCTCACCGGTCTTAAAAGCAGCCAGATCGAATGGCTGGCTCGGGCATTTGCCAAAGCAAAGCGTCCGGTGGCCGTCAGCGGCCATGACGAAAACGGTTCCGGGAGTGTAAATGAAACTCTGGCCGTCCATGCGCTAAACGCGCTGGTGGGCAATGTCAACAAGACCGGCGGCATGACCGTGCTGTCCGAACCGGGCTACCTGAACTGGTCGGAAATGGAAGTTGATCAGGCCGCCTCTAAGGGACGGCAACAGCCCCGCATCGACCGGGCGGGTTCCGAAATGTATCCCAATACCCGGTACCTGCTTCACCAGATTCCGGAAGTCATCAACAGCGCCCGGGGCGAATCTCCGATCCAGGCGCTGCTCATCACCGATGCCAATCCGCTTTATACGCTCGAGGATACGGACGCCACTAAAAAAGCGTTCTCAAAAATTCCATTCATCGTCAGCTTTTCCAGCGATATGGATGAAACCGCCGCCTTTTCGGATCTCATTTTGCCGAACCATAATTTCCTGGAACGTTACCAGGATGTCCCCACTCCGGAAGGGATGGCCGAACGAATTATCGGACTGGCCCGGCCGGTGGTATCGCCCCAGTATGATACCCGACACCTGGGGGATTCAATCCTCCAGATCGCAAAATCGCTTGGCGGAACGATTGAAAGCGCATTTCCCTGGAAGGATTATGAAGCGTTTTTAAAGGATATGCTGAAGAATCAGTGGGAAGCGCTTTCAGAAAACGGCTATTGGGCCGATCCGGAAAAGGCGACCCCCTGGCAGGAAGCGTTCCAGACCCGGTCGGGTAAATACGAATTTAATTCGCTGGTCCGGGCCGGTGCATCCAATAAAGACATCAAGGAACTCCCCGCTTATGCTCCCACAGCCGTTCCCGGGAGTGAAAAGGACTTTCCGTTGGTAATGATGCCGTATCTTTCCATACGGCTGGCTGGCGGTCCTATCGCAGGTTCACCCTTTATGATCAAGACAGTGGATTCCGATGTGCTCAAGGATAAAACCGCCTTCATAGAGATCAATCCTCAGACGGCGAAACAATACAAGCTGTCCGATGGCGATCTTGCCGTGCTGACGACACCCAGGGGCGACGCAACGGTACGGGTCAACTTCTATGACGGCATTATGCCCGATATGGTGGCCATGCCCCGGGGACTCGGCCATACGGCATACAGCAGTTACATCGCCGACAAAGGGGTGAACGTCAATTCCTTGCTCGAGACCGTCGCTGATCCGTCTTCCGGTCTGAATACGGCCTGGGGTATCCGCGCCTCGTTGAAAAAGGCCTGATCCCGCTATATTCTGGAAAATCAGCGGAAAAACATACACGCAATCGACTGTTTAAACGAACCACAACAGCGACGAAGAGGTTCTGATGCAAAAAACACCCGAACATATAAAAGCCAAGCGATACGGCATGGTCATCGATCTGGACAAGTGTATCGGATGCGGTGACTGCATGGTGGCCTGTTACGCGGAGAACAATATCCCGTTCAAAGAGGATGAAAGCGACAAGATGCTTTCGACCAACTGGATTCAGGTTTACAAAATCACCAACGGCAAACCGTTTCCGGAAACCGATATCTGCTACATTCCCAAACCGTGCATGCAATGCGCCGGCCGTCACGAGGGGCACTCTCCCTGCGTTTCGGTCTGTCCCGCCACCGCCACCGATTACGACTGGCCAACCGGGATCGTCAGCCAGATCTACACCCGGTGTTTCGGTTGCCGGTACTGCATGGCCGCCTGCCCTTACCATGCCCGGAAATTCAACTGGTGGGATCCGGTATGGCCGGCGGATATGAAGAAATACCTGAACCCGCACGTATCCCCGAGAATGCGGGGAGTTGTGGAAAAATGCACGTTCTGTTACCACCGCTACCAGCAGGCCCGCGACAAGGCCTACCTGGAGGACCGGGATGAACTCCACGAAAACGAATACCAGACCGCATGCGCCGTTGCCTGCCCGACCGGAGCCATTGTTTTCGGTGAGCTCGATAATCCCGACCATGCCGTCCATGAACTCAAACAGAGCAAATACGCCTTCCGACTGCTTGAGAAACTCAATACAAATCCCAAGGTTTATTACCTCTCGACGCGCAAGTGGGTGCATCGGGCCGGTGATAACTACCTGGACGGCGAAGAGCCGGATTTCGGAAAAGGCCCGGACAAAAAAGCGCAACAACATAAAGAATCTCATTAGTAACCGATATAGACAGCAAGGAGCGATATAATCATGACGACACCGGCAATACCTGAGGGTGTAAAACGCTGCCCCACGAGACAATTCGCTTTGTGGCTGGCGGTGGTGGGCGCTGTTCTGCTGTGGGGCGTCTACGCCATGTACCTGTGCTGGTATAAAGGACTGAACCAGACCAACATGAACGATGCTTACGGCTTTGCCCTATGGATCTGGGCTGACCTGGCGGTCATCGCCCTGGGCGGCGGCGCCTTTTTTTCAGGCTTCCTGGCCTATATTATCGGCAATAAAGAAGTGAAACACATCATCAACTATGCGGTCATCATCGGGTTCATATGCTACAGTTCGGCCCTGCTGATCCTGGCCATTGACATCGGACAGCCGCTGCGGGGATGGTTCATTTTCTGGCACGCCAATGTGCATTCCATGCTGACGGAAGTCGCCTTCTGCCTGTCGGTCTATTTTGCGGTGCTGACAATCGAATTCCTTCCCCTGATCTTTGAAAACCCGAAACTCGACAGGATTCCCTTCGTGCACCACATGGCCCACAACCTGCACGAGGTGATGGCCGTGTTCGCAGCTACCGGGGTTTTCCTTTCCTTTTTCCATCAAGGCTCTCTGGGCGGCGTCTCCGGCGTGCTCTACGGTCGCCCCTTTTCCTATCGGGACGGCCTGTTTATCTGGCCCTGGACCTTTTTCCTGTTCACCTGGTCCGCAGCCGCCGTCGGCCCGCTGTTCACCATTTCGGTCACCCGGTTGACCGAGGCGATTACCCGCAAGAAACTGGTCAAAAATTCCGTTTACCAGATGCTGGCCAAAATTTCGGGTTGGATGCTGTTGACCTATATTATTGCCAAGATCATCGATACCTGGTACTGGGCAACTGAAATCGCCCCGTCCATGGGTTTCGCATTCATGGATTTTTATTCAAACAATCCGCTGTACGGCATATGGATACTGGTGGCCGAAATTATCCTGGGCGGCGTCGTTCCGGCCTTGATCCTGATCACCCGAAAAGGGCGGGAAAACGGCTATCTGCTTTTTACAGCCGCCATTCTGGCAATGATCGGCATCTGTCTTAATCGATGGGTCATGGTGCTCCAAGTCATGGCAGTCCCCCTGTTGCCGTTCCAGGAGTGGTTCATGTATTCGCCGAGCTGGCAGGAAGTGGCGACCACGATATTGCCGGTTGCCTATGGAATCATCCTGATTTCTCTGGCCCATCGCTACCTGCTGGTATTTCCGCAGGAAAAGGAACTCAATCCGGGCAATTAGTACCCGGCCAAGGAGGAAAGCCATATGTTTCCGTTTATATTTGAATGGGTGTGGGATATTGACCACCTGGTTTTCATGGGCGGTCTCTGGTATGCCCTGACGATCATCGGACTCGGATTGACCTACTGTGTCGCCAAGACGATTATCGATATCAAATCGCAGGAAGGCAAGGGCGGACACGACACGCACCACTGAGAGGTCGTCCTTGCGGGACCCGATCTTTCGAATCAAAAAGCGTCACGCTGCTTCCCGTCATCACGGACGGCGGCGTGACGTTTTTACATTTAAACGATTTACCTCTTTGCTCTTAGCCTTTTCCCCTTTATGATCCCTTCTTTTAATCAAACCGAATAAGAGAGTCTTTATTTTCTGATGGATGAAATCCTGATCAAAGGCGGTGTGCCGCTGAATGGCGAGGTAAAAATCAGCGGGGCCAAAAACGCGGCACTGCCCATGCTTGCCGCCACATTGCTGGCCGGAGGGGCTTTTACCTTCGAAAACGTCCCCGCTTTGAAAGACATCGAAACCATAGGGCACCTGCTTGCCGATCTCGGCGCCGACGTCTGTTCCGAACCCGGCACGATCAGGATCGACACCTCGGGCGTTAACCGGCATGAGGCGCCCTATGACCTGGTGCGCAAGATGCGCGCATCGGTGCTTGTCTTGGGCCCTCTCCTGGCGCGCCTGAAACGGGCCAGGGTTTCCCTTCCCGGTGGATGCGCCATTGGAGCGCGCCCCATCAATATGCACCTGGAAGGCCTGTCTCGCCTGGGGGCCGAAATCAAGCTGGAACACGGCTATGTTGAAGCTTCGGCTGACAAGCTCGTCGGGGCTGAGATTTTTTTCGATATTCCTACTGTTACCGGAACGGAAAACCTGATGACGGCTGCTGTACTGGCAGAAGGAACTACTGTGTTGCGCAATGCCGCCAGGGAGCCGGAAATCGTCGCCCTCGCCGATATGCTCAACCGGATGGGAGCCGATGTCCGGGATGCCGGATCACCCGTCATCACCATCCAGGGGGTAAACGCATTAAAGCCGGTATCGTCGCGGATCATACCGGACCGCATCGAGGCCGGGACGTATATGATCGCCGCCGCATTGACCGGCGGGTCGATTCTGCTCACCGATGCCGAGCCGGATCATCTCAAACCGGTTATTCATAAGCTCCGTGAAGCCGGCGTTTCTGTCAGCATAAACGACCGCGGCATCGAGGTCAGGGGCAACGGACCTGTAAAGAGTGTCGATATCAAGACGCTCCCCTATCCCGGATTTCCCACGGACATGCAGGCTCAGTTCATGGTCCTGATGAGCGTGAGCAGCGGGCTTTCCATCATTTCCGAAACCGTATTCGAAAACCGGTTCATCCATGTCAGCGAACTGCGCCGCATGGGAGCCGACATCACAATTTCCGGCAATCACGCCATGATAAAAGGCGCCGCCCGATTATCGGGAGCCCCGGTCATGGCAACGGACCTGAGGGCAAGCGCTTCCCTTGTGCTCGCCGGACTCGTCGCCGATGGGACAACCCGTATCAGTCGGATTTACCACCTGGATCGCGGCTATGAATCCATGGAGGAAAAGTTCAGCCGACTCGGGGCGTGCATCGAACGTGTAGCAGCCGGATAATAACCAGACCGGACACAGGTGTCGATGGCAGCAGATGTTGCAAGCGCCGATCATAAACCCGGACAGGCCGGATCTTATCCGGAGTACCATTGCCGACCGATGGTTTTCCTGCTGTCCGGATTCATTTCCGGGATTCTGGCCGGCCGTTTTTTTCCCGGAGCAACCGCTGCCGCCTGGCTGATTGTAATTCTTGCCGCCGGCCGATTACTGCAGCTTCTCTGGCGGGAAAAACCGGCTGCGATTTCTCCGATAGTCCTCTTTATTGCCCTTGGCTATCTTGTCATCTCCCCGATGGTCATCCCTTCATTCCCCCCGGAATCGGTTCAACCCTATATCGACGGCAAAGCGTTTCGCATTTCAGGCAAAGTGGATACCCCGCCGATCTCGGAATCTTTCCGGACAAAATGCTTGATCCGTGACCTGCACATCCTGCACGATGATCATCAAAAGACCAGTGCCACACTTCCAGGACGACTCCGGGCCATTTTCTACAGTCCCGTTCCCCGCCTCCTTCCCGGAGACCGGGTCACGTTTACCGGAAAAATCCGATCCCTTAAAAATTTCAACAATCCCGGCGGGTTTGATTACAAACAGTTTATGGCCTACCAGCAGGTATGGGGCGGCATTTACGTCACGGGCAAAGCCGTGGACATTGAGCCGAATCCTCCGGGATCGTTGAACGGAACGATTTTCGAAATCCGACAAGCCATCGATAACGCCATCGCCAGCGTCAGCAGGATGGAACGCCGGGCGGTCCTGTCCGCCCTGATTATCGGAAAGACCGAACTCATCTCAAGGGAACTGAGGGAAGCCTTCAGCCGGGCAGGAGCAAGCCACCTTCTGGCCATCTCCGGTTTACACGTCGGCATTGTTGCCACCTGTTCATTATTCATGTTCAAATTGCTGCTTTCCAGATCTTCCTTTTTACTCCGCCGGGCGTGGGTCCTGAAAGGCGCCGCCCTGTTGAGCTTTCTGCCGGTGATCGGCTATGGACTGATCTCGGGCATGTCCCCTTCGACCCAGCGCGCTGTGATCATGATATGCGTATTTCTTTTCGCGTTTCTATTCGACCGGGACTACGATCCGGCAAACACCCTGGCAACTGCCGCAACAGCGATCCTGATCGTCTCCCCGCAATCGCTGTTCTCCATTTCATTTCAGCTCTCATTTGCCGCAGTAACCGCCATCCTGTACGGCTTTTATCTCATGCCCGGATTGCGGAAAAAGGGTGGCGGCAATGCCGTCATACGATTCCGGAACACGATATTGCTTTTCCTGATGGTTTCCGCATTTGCCATTACCGGAACGGCGCCGTTGGTTATGCACTATTTCAACCAGTTCAGCCTGCTTGGCATCGTATCGAACCTGGTGCTGATCCCGCTGATCGGTTTTACGGTCGTCCCTTTGGGATTGCTGGCAACGATCCTTTACCCGGTTGCCGAACCACTCGCCTTATTGGGATATGCCCTGGCCGACAGCCTGGTGAGTGTAAGCCTTGTGGTGATCCGTCAGTTGGCCAGTCTGCCATTCGGTGCATTTCGAACGGTAACGCCATCGATTCTGGAACTATGCTGCCTATATGTGCTTCTTTTCAGCCTTCCCGTGTTGTGGCGGTTAAAAAGCAGGAGAGTCGAAATTTATGGAAACGAGTCGCTCCGGCCCGGTGCGCTCGTACAAAGGAGCACTCGAAAAAACCTATCCCATGCAGCTTCGATAATCACGGGATTTGCGGTCTTAGCCGGAGCCATTCTGATCGGCGATACGGGGTATTGGATTTATCGAAGATACCTGAATCCGGAATTTTCCATCACAATTATTGATGTCGGCCAGGGCAATGCCGCGCTGCTTGAATTGCCGAAAGGAAAGACCCTGCTGATCGATGGGGGAGGATTCAGCAATAATAGTATTTTTGATATCGGCGCCATGGTGCTGGCGCCCTACCTGCGTCATCAAAAAATCAGGACCATTAACACGCTGATCGTTTCGCATCCGGATGCAGATCATTTAAACGGACTAATCCACGTGCTAAAGCATTTCAAAGTCGAACGGGTAATCAGCACCCATTTGGCGGCAGATACGGCGGAATATGGAAAGTTTAAACAAATCATCCACCAGAAAGGCATCCCCCATCCTCCCTGGAAAGAGGTTGACCGCCATCAGGAAATAAACGGGGTGGAGTTCGACATCCTTTATCCGCCACCGGAAACTTCCGAGTCAACGGGCAATCGCAATGACAGCTCCATTGTCATAAAAGCATCATATAAAGGCGAGTCGATCTTATTTCCCGGCGATATCGAAGCGATTACAGAAAGGGAGGTGGTCGCCCTGGCAGGAAAAAATCTGGCGGCCTCCCTGCTCCTCGCACCTCATCACGGCAGCCGGACCTCGTCAACGCCTGCATTCGTCAATGCCGTCAATCCGGAAAGCGTCATCATCAGCGTACGGAAAAACCGCTACGGACTTCCGTCGACTTCTGTAATCAACCGGTATCTGCACCTTGGCTGCAACATTTTTCAAACCGATTCCCACGGGGCGATCCGAATATGTATCAATGATGCAGGCCTGAGATACGACCCACTCATCCCGGACCGACGCAGCATGACAGGTGAACCGCGGGTCGATAACTGTTCGTGAAACCCGGCGATACAGTGGTTTGCATAAGCAACATTAATTGCAAAGATGCCGGATAATGCCGGCTGTCAAACCTGGTCCAAAGGATGTGCAAATAAAAAAGCCCTGCACGAAGACCATCAAAGGTCATCTCGCAAGGCTTCAAAACCGGTAACCGAATGAAACGAATCATCCGCCGGACAAGCTGTTTCTATTTGCTCTCTTTAGCGGGCGCCGCCGGCTTTTCGCCGGTCAATTCGATCATTGAAACGGGGGCTGAATCGCCGGGCCGCGTGCCGATTTTCACGATACGGGTGTAGCCGCCGGAAACATTGGCGAAACGTTCCGGAGCCTCTGCGAACAATTTGTGAACCACCGCCTTTTCGCGAATAACGGCCAATGCCTGGCGCAGGGCGTGCAGATCGCCGCGCTTGGCCAGGGTAACCATATGATCGGCCCACCGCCTGAGTTCCTTGGCTTTGACGTCCGTGGTCCTGATCCGGTCATGCTTGAAAAGAGATGTGACCATATTGCGAAACATCGCGTCGCGATGACTGCTTGTTCGATTTAATTTAACTCCGCTCTTTCTGTGACGCATGATTAATTTTCTCCCTGATCCTGATCATCTTCGGGCGGAACAAAACCATCGAGTTTCATTCCGAGCGAGAGACCCATTTCCGATAACAGTTCTTTTATCTCGTTCAATGATTTCCGACCGAAATTCTTTGTCTTCAGCATCTCGGCTTCGGTTCTCTGGACCAATTGGTAGATTTTGCGGATGTTGGCATTTCTGAGGCAGTTGGCACTGCGCACGGAAAGCTCCAGCTCGTCGACATCCAGGTACAGATTATCGTTGAATTTCGGTTTGGATTCATCCTCGCTCGGTTCCGGAAGAGCCGGTTCCTGATCCTCATCGAAATTAATAAAGGCGTTCATCTGTTCCTTGAGGATCTTGGCGGCATAGGCAATGGCATTTTCCGGTTTTACGGATCCGTCGGTCCAGATTTCCATCGTCAGCTTGTCAAAATCTGTTTTCTGACCCACCCGCGCGTTGCCGACCAGGTAGTTAACCCGTTGAATCGGGGAAAAGACCGAATCGATCGGCAGTGTCCCGATCGGAGCCTCCTCATCCTGGTTGGCTTCTGCCAGTCGGTATCCTTTGCCGGCCGCAACCCTCATCATCATGGTCAACGGACTGCCGGCGGAAGTAATGGTTGCGATGTGCTGCCCGGGATTCAATACCTCGACCCGTCCGTCAGGACTGATAATATCGCCCGCTGTCACCACACGCTCACCCTTGGTTCTGATTTCGATCGTTTTGGGTTCGGCATTGTCGATTTTCACCCGGACCTTTTTCAGGTTCAGAATAATTTCGGATACATCTTCCAAAACACCGGGTACGGTCGAAAATTCATGATCAACGCCTTCGATTTTGACCGAAATAATGGCAGCCCCATACAGGGACGAGAGTATGATCCTCCGGAGGGAATTGCCGATGGTATTGCCGAATCCCCGTTCCAGAGGCTCCCAGACAAATTTGCCATAGGTCCCCGTCTGATTGGAGATCTGGGCTTTTCCCGGCCGAATCAATTCCCGCCAGTTCATATATGTTAATTCATTCAAGGACATTATATAATCTCCTTAGTGTATTAGGTATCGATCCGAATTTACAGGGGTCGGATGTCTTTAGGAGATCCAAGAGTAACTGATCCGTTTGTCGCGTGAATAGCCAATGCCAACTACTTGGAATAAAATTCGATGATCTGGTTTTCCTGTATCGGCATGGTGATATCTTCACGCACCGGCATGGTTTTTACCGTACCCTTCAGATTGTCCTTGTCCAGCTCCAGCCATTGCGGCATACCACGGCGAACCACCGCTTCGATGGAATCGACGATACTCTGGACGGTTTTGCTCTTTTCGTCTACCGAAACCACATCGCCAGCCCTGACCTGGTATGACGGAATATCCACTTTTACCCCGTTGATGCGGAAATGACCATGTTTTACCAGTTGTCGGGCCTGGGGTCGGGAATTGGCAAATCCGAACCGGTATATCACATTGTCCAGTCGACGCTCGAGCATCACCAGAAGGTTGGTACCGGTGATCCCTTTCATTTTATCGGAACGGGCGAAAAAAAGATGGAACTGACTTTCCGAAAGCCCGTACAGACGTCTTACCTTCTGTTTTTCGCGCAACTGGAGACCGTAATCGGATATTTTCCCACCACGCCGCTGTCCGTGTTGTCCCGGCGGATAAGTGCGGCGGTCAATGGCGCACTTATCGGAATAGCAACGATCTCCTTTGAGATACAATTTCAAATTTTCACGCCGGCATAGCCGACAGACAGATCCACGATATCGTGACAACGTATTCTCCCCTTATATCTATATTCGAATCAAACCCGATAGGCTCTATATTTAGACTCTGCGGCGCTTGGGCGGTTTGCATCCGTTATGAGGCACCGGAGTCACATCCTTGATCATAACGACATTGAATCCGACAGACTGCAACGTTTTAATCGCGGATTCACGACCGGGACCAGGGCCTTTCACATACACCTCGACATTCTTCAAACCATGCTCTTTGGCTTTTTTGGCGGCATCTTCAGAGGCAAGCTGTGCGGCAAACGGCGTACTTTTCCGGGAGCCTTTGAAACCGTTCATCCCGGCACTGGACCAGGAGATTACATTACCCGTGGGATCCGTAATGGTAATGATTGTGTTGTTAAACGTGGACTGAATATGTACAACCCCGTTGAGTATATTCTTTTTGACCTTCTTTTTTGTCCGGACTGCTTTTCTTTTAGCCATCGTTTATCGCCTTTATCTCGGTTCAATTACTTCTTCTTCGCGCCGCCCTTTTTCTTCACTGCCGCCCGCCGCGGCCCTTTACGTGTACGCGCATTGGTGCTGGTGCGTTGTCCATGGACGGGCAGGCCTCTGCGGTGACGGAGTCCCCGGTAGCACCCAAGGTCCATTAACCGTTTAATATTCATCGAAACGTCGGTGCGGAGTTCACCTTCCACTTTGTGCTCGCTGTCGATGGCCTTCCGTATTTCATTGACTTCCGCATCGGACAAGTCATCTGTCTTGATCGTCTCCTGGATACCCAACTTCAACAAAATCTGACGGGATGTAGACAACCCGATCCCGTAAATGTATGTCAGGCCGACGCCAATCTGCTTGCCCCTCGGTAAATCGACTCCTGCAATTCTTGCCAATGTACCTGCCTCCTTTTTATCCCTGCCGCTGTTTATGCCGTTTGTTGGAGCAAATCACCCGAACAGTGCCTCTGCGCTTAACGATCTTGCAGTTGCGGCAAATTTTTTTAACGGACGCTCTTACCTTCATGTCATCTCCTTAATCTGCGCATCGTCTCAGATTTCCGGCACACAGATGCCGACCTCATTTAGACCGGTAAGTGATCCGACCACGAGTCAGATCATACGGGGACAATTCCACCGTAACCGAATCGCCCGGCAATATCTTTATAAAATGCATCCGCATCTTTCCAGAAAGATGCGCCAGTATCTGATGCTTATTTTCAAGTTCAACTTTAAACATCGCATTGGGCAAGGTCTCCAGCACCTTGCCTTGAACCTTGATCGGTTCCTCCTTTGTCATTCAAATCCCCCTAATCGGAAAAGTTACGGTATTACGCCCGGTATAAAGAGCGTGAATGTAATCTTGCATAAAAGTATCCTACCGCCGTTTCCGCTTACCGGAGGCAGCTGTCATGAACCCTTCGTAATTGCGGGTAATCAGATGAGATTCCACCTGCCTGACCGTATCTATGGAAACCCCGACCACAATCAGAAGTGCCGTGCCACCGAAATAAAACGGTACATTGAACTGCGTCATCAGAACGGATGGAAGCACACATACCGCAGATACATAGAGTGCGCCGCCCACAGTAATCCGGGTCAGGACTTTATCGATATAATCGGACGTCCGTTTGCCGGGCCGGATACCCGGAATGTAGCCACCGTACTTTTTCATATTTTCCGCTACATCGGCCGGATTAAACACAATGGCCGTGTAAAAAAAGCAGAAGAAGAAAATGAAAGCAACAAACATGAGCTCATAGATGATCGTTCCAGGCGCAAGAGCCGCTGAAACCGATTGCATGAACGGAACGGATTCGAAAAAGCTCGCGATTGTCGCAGGGAACATGATCAGTGACGATGCGAAAATAGGGGGTATAACTCCGGAAGTATTGATCTTGAGTGGAAGGTGCGTGCTCTGGCCGCCGTACATCTTCCGGCCGACCACTCGTTTGGCATACTGAACCGGAATTCGGCGTTGCCCCTGTTCCATAAAGATGATGAACGCCACTACGCCAACCATCAGCACCAGAAGGAAGGCAATGGCAAAAATACCCATTTCTCCGGTGGACATCATCATGAACGTATTGCCGATGGCACTCGGCATCCCCGCGACAATCCCTGCGAAAATAATCAAGGAGATGCCGTTGCCGATGCCCCGTTCACTGATCTGTTCACCGAGCCACATGATAAAGGCCGTGCCGGCGGTCAGGGTAATCATTGTCATGAGACGGAACGGCCAGCCGGGAGCCAGCACGATAGCGGCTGCACCCGGTGCGGTCATGTTCTCGAGTCCGACGGCAATGCCGAAACCCTGTATAATACTTAACACCACGGTTCCATACCGGGTATACTGGGTGATTTTCTTGCGCCCCTGTTCACCCTCTTTCTTCAGTTGTTCAAGGTGAGGAATGACCACGGTGAGCAGCTGAATAATAATCGATGCACTGATATACGGCATGATCCCGAGTGCAAACACGGAAAGCCTTTCCAGGGCGCCGCCGGAAAACATGTCGAAAATACCGAAGATCGTATTCTGGTGTCGGGCGAAAAAGGAGGCGAGTGCATCGCCGTCAACACCCGGAGTGGGAATATGGACACCGATCCTGTATACGGCAAGCAGGGCCAGCGTATAAAGAATTCGTCGCTTGAGTTCGGGTATCTTTAAAATGTTCTGAACACCGGCATTGGAAACCGCCATATTATTCGACCTCTACCTTACCGCCGGCTGCCTCGACCTTTTTCCGGGCCGATTCGCTGACAGCAGCGAGTTTTATATTCAGTGAAATGGAAATATCGCCCTGCCCCAGTAATTTAACCGGCTTGGCTTTTTCCTTTATAAGGCCGGCGGAAATCAGTGCTGCGCGATCGACATCGGCTCCACTTTCGAACCGATCCAGATCCCGCAGGTTGATAACGGTATATGCGGCTTTAAAAATGTTGGTAAACCCGCGTTTCGGCAAACGTCGGTGCAATGGCATCTGGCCGCCTTCGTAGCCGGGACGCACACCACCGCCGGAGCGGGATTTTTGCCCCTTGTGCCCTTTGCCGGAGGTTTTGCCCAGGCCCGATCCGGGACCTCGGCCCACGCGCTTGCGGGATGTTCTGGCGCCTTTTTCCGGCGCAAGATCGTGCAGTCTCATGCTTTTTCCTCCACGCGAACAAGATGCGATACTTTGTTGGCCATTCCCCGAATGGCCGGAGTGTCTTCAAGCTCAACGGTTTTATGCATTTTGGTCAGCCCCATGCCCCGCAGTACCCGCCGGTGTTTTTCCGGACGGCCGTGCATGCTCCTAACCAGCGTAATCAATATTCGGCCAGCCATGATTAAATCCTTACTTTGCGTTACAGTTCTTCTACTTTAAGACCGCGTTTCATTGCGACCGTATCCCGGCTCTGCAAATTTTCCAACCCGGCCATCGTCGCTTTGACAACGTTGTGCGGATTGCTGGACCCCTGGCATTTGGTCAGAATGTTTCGAATGCCGACGGCTTCAAGTACTGCCCGTACTGCGCCACCCGCAATAACGCCGGTGCCTTTGCCGGCCGGTTTCAGAAATACGCTGCCAGCACCGTATTTACCGGTGATCGAATACGGAATTGTGCCGTCGATCAGCGGGACATCAATCATACTTTTCTTCGCTTTCTCGACACCTTTACGAATCGCTTCAGGCACTTCATGGGCCTTGCCCAAACCATACCCGACCCGGCCTTCTCCGTCGCCGACAACCACTACGGCGCTGAAGCTGAACCGGCGTCCGCCCTTGACGACCTTGGCGACTCTGCTGATGTGAACGACCTTGTCAATAAACAAGTTTTCTTCTGTTTCTTTCTTGAACAAGGGATCGCCTCCTTAGATATATTTAAAAATCCAATCCGATTTCACGTGCACCGTCGGATATCGCCTTGACCCGTCCGTGATACTTATAACCGTTTCTGTCGAATACGACGGATTTTATCCCTTTTTCCGTTGCACGTTTCGCAAGAAGCTTGCCGATCTGATTGGCGGTCGCCACCTTGTTCTCGGATTTCTCGCTGTCGCGGACATCTTTTTCTACAGTCGATGCGGAAGCCAGTGTTTCGCCCCTGGTGTCGTCAATTATCTGGGCATAGATGTGTTTGGCGCTTCTGAAGACTGTCAGGCGAGGGCGCTCCGGCGTGCCGAATACGGTGCTCCGAATCCGCCTCTTACGTTTAAGACGCATGGCTTTTTTGATATGCATGGAACCCATGATTGTCTGACCTTCTGAGCTAAAATGAATAGTTTATTTCGCAGTTTTACCGGCTTTGCGCTGAATGATCTCCTCGGCATACTTGATGCCCTTGCCTTTATACGGCTCCGGTGGCCGGAAACGCCGAATGGAGGCCGCCGCAAACCCCAGCAACTCCTTGTCGATTCCAGACAAGCGGATCGTCGATTTCTCGACCTGGGCGGAAACACCCGCAGGAAGCGGATAATTGATCGGGTGAGAGTATCCCAGGTGCAGTTCAATGCTGTCACCCTTCATCTCGGCCCGGTATCCGATGCCGTTGATCTCGAGCACACGGACGAATCCGTCAGTGACGCCGGTGATCATATTTGCCACCACTGCCCGGGTGGTACCCCAGAGGGCTTTGGTCTTCTTATCGTTGCGCCGGACCGCTACCTGGATCAGATTTTCCTCGATGTTCAAATCGACATCCGGATGAACGGCATGCGTGAGGGACCCTTTATCGCTTTGAACGGTAAGGACATGATTGTTGTATGTAACTTTTGCTTTTTCCGGTACCGGAATCGGTTTTTTCCCAACGCGAGACATTATTCCACTCCTTGCTACCAAATATTGCAGAGGATTTCGCCGCCTATGTTTTCTTTTCTGGCCTGCCTGTCGGTCATCAACCCCTTAGAGGTGGACAGCACGGAAATCCCCAGGCCGTTTAAGACCGGCTTGATCTCCTTGCCCGGCACATAATTGCGCCGGCTCGGCTTGCTCACCCGCTCTATCCCATAAATCACATGCTCGTCTTTATTACCGTACTTCAAGTAGACGCGCAGAATTCCCTGCTTATTGTCCTTGATGAACTTGTAATTCTTGATGAAACCTTCTTTTTTCATCACCTCGGCCAAAGCGGTCTTTATTCTGGAGCCCGGCATATCCACACTTTTGTGTTTCGCATTTCCGGCGTTCCGGATGCGGGTCAACATATCCGCAAGTGGATCAGTTAACGTCATGGTCTACTCCGTCGTATCATTAGATGATATGATCTTATGTTCTTGCCTGTAGTTTGATTGTAATGAAACCGGTCACCAAAATTGGCCGGGTCTACCAGCTGGACTTTGTCACACCCGGAAGAAGCCCTTCGGAAGCCATGTTCCGAAAACAGATGCGGCAGATGCCGAATTTGCGTAAAAAAGCTCTGGGCCGTCCACAGATTGGGCAGCGATTGTACTGCCGAACCTCAAACTTGGGTTTTCGTTCCGCTTTCATTCGAAGCGCTTTTCTTGCCAAACCGTCCTCCTTACGATCTACGGGATCAGGGTAAATCCAGTAAAGTTAATTTCGAAACGGCATCCCGAGCAGTCTCAGCAATTCCTTGCCTTCCGCATTGGTTTCCGCCGTTGTGACAATCGTGATATTCATCCCCTTGACCGAGTCGACTTTGTCATAATCAATTTCGGGAAAAATAATCTGTTCCTTGATGCCAAGGGTGTAATTGCCGAACCCGTCAAAGGCTTTTCCGGAAATGCCGCGAAAGTCACGAACACGGGGGAGTGCAATATTTACAAGTCTTTCAAAAAAATCGTACATCCGTTTCTGGCGCAGGGTCACCATGCACCCGATCGGCATTCCCTCGCGGAGTTTGAAAGCGGCGACTGATTTCTTCGCCCGGGTCACCACCGGCGCTTGCCCGGTGATAATCTTTATTTCCTCTTTCGCAGAATCCAGAATTTTGATGTTCTGAATTGCTTCTCCAAGACCCATATTCAGGACGACTTTTTCCAGACGGGGGATCTGATGGATATTCTTGTAATTAAAGGTCTCTTTTAACTTCGGGGCGACCTCGGTTTCATAATAGGTTTTCAACGACATGAGTCCATTCCCTCCGGAATAATTCCGTGCTTAGGCATCTAAAATTTCATTACACTTGGCGCACACCCGTACTTTCCTGCCTTCTTCGAGATGCATCATCTTGATGCGGACGGACGCGACGCATTTGCTGCACATGACCATTACGTTGGACCAGTGAATAAGGCCTTCGCTCTCGACGATACCCCCCTGTCGATGCTGGGGACCCGGACGCAGATGCCGTTTGATCATATTGACATTCTCCACGAGCACCCGTTTTTTCTTTAGATCGACACGGATCACTTTGCCGATTTTTCCCCGATCTTTTCCGGCAATGACCTTCACCTTGTCCTCTTTTTTGATACGCACTCTTTCGTTTTGCATGATCCGTTTTCCCTCTGAACCAAAATTTCGGCTATTACAGCACTTCGGGTGCCAATGAAATGATTTTCATGAACCGCTGGGCGCGCAACTCTCGTGCCACCGGCCCTAAAATCCGGGTGCCGATCGGCTCCCGATTAACATTGATCAGTACGGCGGAATTGTCGTCGAACCGGATATACGATCCATCCGGGCGCCGGATTTCTTTTTTTGTCCGGACCACAACCGCTTTCAGCACATCGCCTTTTTTTACCTTGGAATTCGGGATGGCCTCCTTTACGGAAACCACGATGATATCACCGATACTGGCATACCGACGACGCGTGCCGCCGAGTACTTTTATGCAATAGACTTCTTTCGCTCCCGAATTATCCGCAACAGATAATCTAGTCTCCGCCTGAATCATTTCTTTATTCCCCTATATCATCAAACCGCTTTTTCGATGATCTGGCTCACACGCCACCGTTTCCGCTTGCTCAAGGGCCTGGACTCGGTAATCATCACCCGGTCGCCAATACCACAAGCGTTCTCCTGGTCATGTGCGGCAAATCGAACCCGTCGCCGTACATACTTTCGATAGATCGGATGGCTTACGAGCCGTTCCACCTGAACCGTCACGGTTTTGTCCATTTTGTTGCTCAATACCGTGCCCACCACCTGTCTTTTCATCCCACGTTCTTTATTCATGGCAATCCGTCATTGCTAACTGAGTTTTAGTTCTTTTTCCCGCATGATCGTCTTTAGCCGGGCGATGTCCCGTCTGACCTGTTTTAACCGGCTGGAATTTTCCAGCTGCCCGGTCTTATGCTGAAACCGGAGGTTAAAATAGGATTCGACCAGTTCGTTTAATTTGCCGCCCAGTTCATCGACACTCGTGGCACGGATTTCACTCGTATCCATTATATCTGGCTCCTTTCAATAACTTTCGTTTTGACGGAAAGCTTGTGCGAGGCCAAACGAAGTGCTTCATAAGCCAGTTCCCGGGGAACCCCTTCCATCTCGTAAAGAATCCGTCCCGGTTTTATAACCGCAACCCAGCCTTCCGGCGAGCCCTTGCCTTTACCCATCCGGACTTCAGCCGGTTTTTTGGTAAACGGCTTGTCCGGGAAAATCCGGATCCACATCTTGCCGCCACGCTTGACCTTGCGGGTCATCGCAATACGGGCTGCTTCGATCTGCCGCGAAGTCAGTTTGCCGCATTCGACGGCCTGGAGGCCGAAGTCACCGAAATTAAGGGTCGAGCCTTTAAAGGCTTTGCCTCTCATCCGGCCTTTCTGCTGTTTTCTGAATTTTACCTTCTTGGGACTCAGCATTGTTTAACTCCCTCGCTATTGCCTCTGATCCGCCGCCAGGCGATCATTGAGAATTTCGCCTTTGAATATGTATACCTTAATGCCGATGGTACCGTAGGTAGTTTCGGCCACGGCCAATCCGTAATCGATATCAGCGCGCAGAGTATGCAGCGGGATACGGCCTTCCTTGTACCATTCCGTCCGCGACATTTCCGCCCCACCCAGTCGTCCGGAGCAGATAATCTTGACGCCCTGGGCTCCGAACCGCATCGCCGAAGATACACACCGTTTCATGGCCCGGCGGAAAGCCACCCGTCGAACCAGCTGATTGGCGACATTTTCCGCTACAAGTTGGGCATCGAGTTCCGGCTTCCGCACTTCCTGGATATCGACCATAACTTCCTGAGAGGCGACCTGTTTTTCGAGTTCCTTTTTCAGCGCCTCGATCTCGGAACCCTTTTTCCCGATTACGATACCGGGGCGGGCCGAAAAAATCCGGAGTTTGAGCCGCTTGGAAGATCGCTCGATCTCGATCTTGGAAATCCCCGCATGATAGAGTTTTTTCTTCAGAAATTTACGGATTTTATGGTCTTCCAACACATAATCCGGATAATCTTTTCCGGCAAACCACCGGGAGTTCCAAGTACGGTTAATGCCCAACCGCATGCTAATCGGATTGACTTTCTGACCCAAACCCCTACCTCCTTATATTATGCGCTGCCTTCGCCCACGATGACGGTAATATGACTTGTTCGCTTCAAAATCCGAGATGCCCGGCCACGAGCCCGGGGCCGGAAACGTTTCAGCATGGGACCTTCATCGACGATAATACTTTTTATCACCAGCATATCGACATCGATATCCGGATTCTGATCCGCATTCGCCACCGCCGAGCGCACAATTTTTTCCACCATCTGCGCCGCTTTCTGAGGCATGAACTTGAGTACGTTCAATCCGGATCCGACCGGTTTGCCTTTAACTGCGTCGACGATCTGGCGAACCTTTTGCGGCGATATGCGCATATATTTTCCTGACGCCCTGACATCCATATCCGCCATCCTTAAGCTTTAGTCTATTTCTTCATTTTCATTTTTTTGTCACCGGCATGCCCATAAAATGTACGCGTGGGCGAAAACTCGCCGAGCTTATGCCCGACCATGTTTTCCGTGACAAATACCGGGATGAATTTCTTTCCGTTGTGAACCGCAAGGGTCAAGCCGACCATTTCCGGGATAATGGTGGAGCGCCGGGACCATGTTTTTATGACTTTCATGCTCCGGGTTTCCTGTGCGGAAACTACCTTTTCAAACACTTTGGGCTCCACATACGGCCCTTTTTTTAATGAACGCGGCATAATCGCTCCTAAAACGATTGCTGAATTAATCACGCAAAGAGCTTATTTGCGTCTTTTAATAATCAATCGACTGCTTTGTTTTTTGACTTTCCGGGTACGATATCCCTTGGCAGGCATCCCCCAGGGTGAACAAGGGTGCCGACCGCCCGAAGAACGACCCTCGCCACCGCCCATGGGATGGTCAACCGGGTTCATTACCACGCCCCGGGTCCGAGGACGGATTCCCAGATGGCGTTTGCGTCCCGCTTTTCCCAGAGAGATATTGGCATGATCGCCATTGCCGACCTGTCCGATCGTCGCCCGGTTGGCAAGCAACACCATCCGAACCTCGCCGGAAGGAAGTTTGATCGTGGCGTATTTGCCTTCCTTGGCCATCAGCTGGGCGAATCCGCCGGCGCTTTTCACCAATTGGCCGCCCCGACCGGTCCGGAGTTCGATATTGTGAATAAACGTGCCCAGAGGAATGAGGCCCAGCGGCAGGCAGTTGCCCGGACGAATTTCAGCTTCAGGGCCGGACATAACCAATTCGTCGACCTTCAGCTTCGCTGGAGCCAGAATATACCGTTTTTCCCCATCTACATAATGCAGCAGGGCAATCCGTGCAGACCGGTTCGGATCATATTCGATTGCGGCGACCTTGGCGGGAATCCCGTCCTTGTCGCGCTTGAAATCGATGATCCGGTAGAACCGTTTGTTTCCTCCACCCCGGTGTCGGGCGGTTATCCGACCGTTGGCATTACGGCCGCCGGTCTTTTTGATGATCTTGATAAGCCGCTTTTCCGGTTCGGTTTTGGTGACCTCTTCATAGGTCGAGTACGTCTGGAAACGGCGTCCCTGTGATGTCGGTTTTACCTTCTTAATCGCCATTTATATCCACCCCACTATGCGCCTTCAAAGAATTTGATTCGCTGCCCGGGCATAAGTGTGACAATCGCCTTTTTCCAATCCTTACGCTTGCCCAGGATACGACCGCGACGCTTGAATTTTCCCTTGACCCGTATTGTACGGACCGATGCAACCTGAACATCGAAAATATTCTCAACGGCTTTTCTGATTTGAATCCGGTTCGCGGTATTCGCCACCTCGAAGGTCACCTTGTTGAGCATGTCCTTCTGCAGGTTGCTTTTCTCCGTATCGACCGGACCCACAATAACGCTGTAGTCTTTCATGCAGCCAGCCTCCCCTCAATCCCCTTGATCGACGGTTGGATCAGCACGAGGATATCGGCATTTAAAATGTCATAGACATTCAACCCCTCCACCCGAAGAATCTTCACCCCCGGGATGTTCCGGGAGGAGAGTTCAAGCATTTCATTCTTCTGATCCGTTATGATCAACGGTTTCTTGACCTCAAGTCTTTCCAGAACAGATACGACGGCTTTCGTCTTGATCTGCTCGAGCGCAAACTCGTCTAATACGATAATCGACTGGGTTTGCAGTTTGCTCGAAAGCGCCATTTTCAGCGCAAGCCGACGGACCTTCTTGGGAACCTTGTACGCGTAAGAACGCGGATCCGGACCGAAGACCACGCCACCGCCCCGCAGCAACGGGCTTTTAATATCGCCTTTGCGTGCCCGGCCGGTACCTTTCTGCCGGTAGAGCTTGGCAGTGGATCCGGCGACGTCCGAACGGTGCTTGACTGAAGCCGTTCCTTTTCGCCAGCCGGCCATCTGCATCCGCACGACTTCGTGCAGGACGCTTACTTTTACCGGCACATTGAAAATCTGATCCGGCAGATCGATTTCCGAAACCTTTACACCGTTTGTATTTCTGACCTCAACGACAGCCATTGTATCCCTCTTTATGTCTTGACGGCCTGCTTCGGCCGGCCACTATGCACAGGACTTATTTTTTCTTCGCCCTTGCTATCTTGATTTCAACCGTTGCGTTGACCGGCCCCGGCACGGCGCCCTTGACCAGCAACAAGTTCTGTTCGGGACGGATATCGACCACCTCGAGGTTCTGCATGGTCTGACGAACATGACCATATCGGCCGGGCATCCGTTTGCCCTTGAAAACCTTTGATGGCCAGGCGCTCTGCCCGATAGATCCGGGAATCCGATAACAGTGGCTGCCATGGGTCTTGTTGCCGAGCGCAAATCCATGACGCTTGACGACACCGGCAAATCCGCGTCCCTTGTTTTTTCCGGCCACGTTGATCTTTTCCCCGACGGTAAACATGTCCAGAGTAATCGTCTGACCCAGTTCGTATTCCTCGGGATTATCCACCGGAAATTCGCGAAGCGTATAGTGGCAAGTGCCACCGCTTTTATCAAAATGCCCGCGAAGCGGCTTATTCACCCGGGCTTTCTTTTTCTCCCCGAATCCGATCTGCAACGCGTCATAGCCGTCATTGGCTTTTGTCTTGATCTGCGTCACTGTACACGGTCCGGCCTGGATTACCGTTACCGGCATCGATTGCCCGTTACTGGCGAACAGACTGGTCATACCCAATTTTTTACCTAAAATCCCTTTACACATATCGTCACCAAGTCTTTACAGTTTGATATCCACGTCAACACCCGGGGACAAATCCAGCTTCATCAGCGCATCAACCGTCTGCTGCGTCGGGTCCTGGATGTCCAGAAGCCGCTTATGAGTCCGGACTTCAAACTGCTCTCTGGATTTTTTGTTCACATGGGGCGAACGCAGCACGGTGTATTTGTTGATTCGTGTGGGAAGCGGAATCGGCCCCACCACCTTGGCCCCCGTTTTCCTGGCCGTATCCACGATATCCCGGACAGACTGATCCAGGAGTTGATGATCATAGGCTCTTAACCGGATTCGGATCTTCGTGTTCGTAATCATAGCAGTCGTTACCTATTCAATAATTTCAGCGACAACGCCGGCGCCGACGGTCCGGCCGCCTTCGCGTACCGCAAATCGCACTTCTTTTTCCATGGCGATCGGGGTGATAAGCTCAACCGAGGCCGAGATGTTGTCGCCCGGCATCACCATCTCCACGCCTTCGGGCAACGTCACCACTCCGGTCACATCGGTTGTCCGGAAGTAAAACTGCGGCCGGTATCCGGTGAAAAACGGCGTATGGCGCCCGCCTTCATCCTTGCTCAACACATAGATCTCCGCCTTGAACTTCGTGTGCGGCGTAATCGATCCGGGTGCCGCCACTACCTGTCCGCGTTCGACATCATCCCGCTTGGTTCCCCGCAGCAGCAGGCCCACGTTGTCGCCGGCCTGGCCTTCGTCGAGCAGCTTGCGAAACATTTCCACACCGGTGCAGACCGTTACAACCGTCGGGCGTATCCCCACGATTTCAATTTTCTCGTTGACCTTGACGATCCCGCGTTCAATCCGGCCGGTGACGACCGTGCCCCGACCGGAGATCGAAAACACGTCTTCGACCGGCATCAGGAAGGGCTTGTCAACGTCGCGTTCCGGCTGCGGAATAAAGTTGTCGACCGCATCGAGCAGTTCCCAGATGCACTTGGCATCCTCGGAATTCGCATCATCGCTTTCCAGCGCCTTTAAGGCGGAGCCCCGGACAATCGGCGTATTGTCTCCGTCAAAATCATAATTGGAGAGCAGTTCGCGAAGTTCGAGTTCGACGAGTTCGATGAGTTCTTCGTCATCGACCATATCGCATTTATTCAAAAAAACGACGATCCGCGGTACACCGACCTGGCGGGCCAGCAGAATGTGCTCCCGGGTCTGGGGCATCGGGCCGTCATCGGCGCCTACCACCAGAATCGCGCCGTCCATCTGCGCCGCACCGGTGATCATGTTCTTGATATAGTCGGCATGACCCGGGCAGTCCACATGGGCATAATGCCGGTTCTTGGAGGAGTATTCCACATGCGCTGTGGCGATTGTGATCCCCCGTGCTTTTTCTTCGGGAGCCTTGTCGATTTTGTCGAACGGAATGTATTCGGCAAGACCTTTAAGCCCGCAGTTTTTCGTTATGGCAGCGGTCAATGTTGTCTTGCCGTGATCGATGTGTCCAATAGTTCCCACATTCAC
>JAGXHH010000188.1 GCA_024636355.1 Desulfobacteraceae bacterium
ACCCTGGCCCTGCATCATGCCGCCTTCGCGGGTGCCGGACTGACCCTGATCCGTCTGGGCAAACCCAATTGTGGCGAAAGCCATAAGAAATACACCTGCGATGATCATCAATGCGTTTTTTTTCATTTCTGCCTCCTAAATATCTTCTGATTGTAGTTGGTGCTTCCGGATGCGCAACTTAAGTTCATCCAGATAGCGCTGCAGCTCGGATAAATTCGGCATGCCGCGGTAAACCGGCTCCCCGTCCACGATGATATTGGGCGAACGCTTCAGCTGATACCGCTCCACCAGTTCGGGGGGTTCCTCCACGTACTGAATCTTGTAAGGGATTCCCCGTTCTTTAAATCTCTTTTTCAATGACCGAACAGTGATGACACGATTTCGTCACCGCGAGAATTACTTCCATGAAGTAGTTCCTTCCTCTTATATATTTTCATGACAATGCACAAAACATAACGGCGGTAAAGGTTGAAGTCAAAAAGGAGTAGTTAGACAGAACAACCACCTAAGCAGTCCAATTAGATCATTTTTCCATTTTCCGACGTGATTTTTCCTCTGGTCCGCGATCCCTGCGACGGCGCCGCACATACCACCCGACAAGGACGAAGACGACCAGCAGGATAATGCCGCTGGCAATGTTGACCACCTGGGGGTCCATTTACACCTCCTGGATTTCAGCCGCTGTTGCGCTTTGGGATAAACATGGGCACCTGCCGCATGTATTCACGATATTCATCGCCGAACGTTTCGAGCATCTGACGCTCTTCCTTGCGCGCAAGCAGGGTATAGGCGACAATGATAATCGGAAACGCGGCCACGGAGACAATGGTGGGCCAGTGTACAATCCCTTCGCCGAAAACGATGATAAACAGCCCGGTATATTGCGGATGGCGCATGCGGGCATATACTCCATCGTTTATCAGGCGTTTTTCCTTCCTGGCGAGGTGAACCCGCCGCCACCCGTCGGCCACGAGCGTCGCCCCGGAAAAAACGATCATGTAGCCGATCACCATGGCAACAATATGCGCTATTGGCGTTCCGAAAATCTGTGCCCAGAGGTTCCCCCCTTCTCCCCATTCGAAGTCGAGGCCGAAAAATCTGGCCAGAAAGTAGATAGTCAGGGGAAACCCGTACATCTCCGCATAAAATGCAATAATGAAGGCCTGGAGTACACCGGCCCGCGTCCATTCCTTCCAGCTCTGCGGCGCCAGGTAGCGGTACAAGAGCCATGAGACAAATACTATGACAATGGCGGCCAGCCCCCATGTGCCAACATGCATGTGATTGCCTCCCTTTGGTTGTTAAAAGCCTTTAAAAATCTATAATTGATCAGCTTTCAGTATTCCATGTGTCTATCCCTCCACTCTCAACATGGCCGGTTCCATGTCATATTTCCCAAAATCTTGTTTTCTTCTTCATATGGTCAATCAGCAAGGGAAAGCGTGGCATGGAGTATAGTCTTGCTGCTTGCGTTTCGCCTCTTTCTCACTAATCCAGTGAGCCCAGGTTACCATCCCAATGCCCCCAAGGACCAACGCAAACCCTACGAGATGTATCCAGTAAAATTGATCGCCAAGCCAAAAGTATGACACAAGCAGACCACTGGCCGGCATGGCTCCCATGAATCCGGATGCAGTGCTGGCCTTAACCGCTTTTAGGCCAAGAAACCAGAGCATCGTCCCAATTCCAAACGGACCGATACCCCACCAAAAAAGCGCTATCCACTGTTGTGTCGTTGGCGTTGAGAAGTCAAAACTGGCGGCCTGATAGATTCCCGGAACGGCAAATAACAAAACCGCAACCCAGCCCGCCAAAGGCAGGAGGATGAGCGGCCTGACATTACCCGACACTTTCTTTGCAAGCAGCGAGTAGGCTGTGGCGCTGCAGACTGCCCCGAAAACCAGCAAGCTGCCCAGGACGAGCTGAGCGATCCCCGAGGCCTGTATTGATTTGCCCGATGTGTTGATGATAAGTACCCCAATCACTGAAAAAATGACTGCCATGATTTTGCGCCACCCCAGGTTGTCACCGAGAAACCAGGCAGCACCTATTGCAACGGCTGCCGGACTCAAACTCATGACCATTGCTCCCATTACCCCGCTTACCATCTTCATGCCGGTAAGCAAAAAAAGGCTGAAAGCGACCAGACCAACCGAGCCGATACCGATTATATACAGCCAACTGCGTTTATCGATCTGTCGCAGATCCCCCCGATACAGCACCAAAATCGGTGTGGTTAGCACCGCTGCGGTCAGTAAACGCAAAAACGGCGCAAGAAAAAGAGGGAAGCCGGCGGTAACGATTTTAGCCGTCGGTGTTCCCGTGCCGAAAAAAATCATTCCAAACAGCAGAGCGGCATATGCCAAGAGAGTTTTGCCCAACATTCATCCTTTCTTCTAAACTTTCCAGTTCCCGGGAATAAACATCCGTAAATGATGACTCATCCGGAACTCCTCACCGCCTCATCATGCCATGCCCCATCCTTCCTCCCATGTTCAGTGCATGCTGAAACATGGTGTAATGCATACGGGTCTGAAACAGTATGGTTTCGATGATCTGCCGCGTCTGTTCATCTGAGGCGTTTTGGATCAGCCATTCGTAATCGGGCACCAGTTCCTGCTCCAGTTCCATGGCGACCCGGTATGCTTCTTCGGGGCTGTCCGTATCTGTCACTGGCGGCACATTCGCAGAGTAGGTTTCCCCGAATGCCTGGTACAGGCCGTTAATCCAGGCAATGTGATTCTCTTCGTCAGGAATCACCCGCATATAGGGCATGCGAAGGTTGTATGTGCGGCTGTCTTTGACATATTGCTTCCCGTTCATTTTTTACTGCCTTTCATAGCTTGATTTTCTTCATGCCGCTTTTCGGTATTGAAGCGGTGAAGAATCAGATGTCGAGCTGCCCGAGCACTTCCTTCAAAACCCCTGCCGACCCCCGGAGCATGCCGACCTCATCCTGGTCAAGGGCCATGTTCAGATGGCGATAGATGCCGTTCCGGTTCAGAATCGAAGGGATGCTCAGGCAGACATCGCTGATCCCATAGTAGTTATCGATCAGCGAGGAGACGGACAGGGCGCTGTTTTCATCCCGGAGGATGGCGGAAAGGATGCGGGTCAGTCCCAGTGCTATGGCGAAATTGGTGTACCCCTTGCGATCGATGATTTCATAGGCCGCCCGCTTCACCTGGGCAAACAGGAGCTGCTTGTCGTCATCCGTGCAGTTCATATGGCACATTGGACAGTAGTCGCTGAAAGGCATTCCCGCAATGTGAACCTGGCTCCAGACGGGCAGTTCGGTATCGCCGTGCTCCCCGATGACGAATGCCTGAACGTTTCGGGCATCCACGTTGCAGTGGCGGCTCAGCAGGAACCGGAACCGGGCGGTGTCAAGTACCGTCCCGGAGCCGATGACCCGGTTCATGGGATAGCCGGAAACCTTGAGCGCGACATAGGTCAGGATGTCGACCGGATTGGATACGATCAGCAGAAGGCCCGGTTCGTGTTTAACAATTTCGGGAATCATCGACTTGAAGATTTCCGCATTTTTCTTCACCAGATCGAGCCGGGTTTCCCCCGGCTTCTGGGCGGCGCCCGCGGTGATCACCACGATATCGGCCCCCCGGCAGTCCTCGTAATTGCCGGGATGGATCTTTGTCGGTTCGGCAAAGGGAAGGCCGTGGTTCAAATCCATGGCATGCCCCACCGCCAGCTCATGGTCCGCGTCGATAAGCACGATTTCCGAGGAAAGGCTGCTGGTCATGAGGGCAAAGGCGAAGGTGGCCCCCACCTGGCCGGTGCCGACCACGGCGATTTTTCGGGAGTTACTGATTTTTTTATCGAATTGGGTTGCCAGGTGGTATTCGGGAGATTTCATGAATTCATCGCTGCACTTCCGGCTGCAGAAATAAAAGGTTTTTCCCATGTAGGTCTTTTTGTCGGCGGCATTTTCCGGCGTTACACGCATGCCGCAGACCGGATCTTTCGCCATGATCGTCTCCTTACCCCTGTGATCTCATTTCGTCCGTATGAAAGCTAAAGGTAAATCTTCGCCGATAATTTCGCAAAGCCGGGTAATAGACCGGGATAGCGGTTGATGACCAATTCCGGGCCTCCGGTTTTTACCGGGGAAATATCATGGGATGCCGGAAAGGTCTCATTCTCCCTTTTCAGCCCAATTTTTTAATACTTTTCGACTCCAGGCCCTCATTCCACGACCCACACGGCACAGTTCCTGGCGTGGTTGATAATTTTGGAAGCGGTCCCGCCGGTGAGAAAACGACGAATTCCGGACGCCCCCCTGCGGCCGACAACGATGGTATCGTGCCCTCCGTTTTCCAGTTCGGATAAAATATCCCGGGCGACTCCTTCTTTGCTTTCCGAGAGTTTTACTTCTATGTTTTCATTTTGGATGCCGGCATCTGCCAGTATCCGCCGTCCCTTCTCGAGCGCCCTTTCCGCGGCCATAAGCTGTGTCCCCAGCCACCTCTTAAATTCACCGGTACTGCCGTCAAACGAGACATCATGGTGGGGCAGGTCCCCGCTTCTGACGATCTGGCCATAAGGCGCTTTGAAGAAGACATGAAAAAGGGTTACATGAACATCTGAATGACCGATAATCCCTGCGGCGTATTCCACCGCTTTAAGGGAGTTTTCGGAAGTATCGATGGCAATCAGAACTTTTCGCATTCTGTGACTCCTTTGCTCTTGAGGTTTTCTTCCAGAATATCGAGACGATCCTTGTGAATGGTTCCTGTAATGCTTTTGAGATGCATTGCGGTCTCCCGTTAAAAGATATGGAATACTCTAAGCATCAAACATGCCACCTCTTGTTTGAAGTTGCCAAAGTTGTTCCCACTGTTCTCCGGGGAATGGGTTGTGGGATTACCAACTGTCTGGCACGTTTAATGCTTATTTTCACTATTGATCGATTAACAGGAGGATTGAAAATGGACTTCATAAAAATAACTGCAATCATTTGCACCGACCGGCTTGAATGCCTGGAGCAGAACCTGAAGAAAAAAGGTGTCAGGGGGGTAACGGTCAGCAAAGTGAAAGGATATGGTGAGTACACCAATTTTTTTGGCAAGGACTGGCTGAGCGCGAATGCCAAAATTGAAATTTTTTCCATAGCGGACAGAAAGGACCTGATCGTATCGACCATCATCGAGTGCGCCCACACCGGCGGTTCGGGGGACGGCATTGTTGCGGTGGAATCCGTGGAGTCGATATACCGGATCCGGACCCGGGACCTGGTGACGGCAGACAGCATCTGATCCTTGCAACCGGTAGGCATTTCCTTTTTTTACGCTCACAGTGAGCTGCGAAAAAGATTCACGCACAAGGGAAACCGGGTGGCGAATATTTTCGCAGGAATTCTGCAGTCGAATGCTCGACCCGCTGAGACGCCAGACGTCCGGATTTGAAAATCCTGGAAAATGTTTAATTTTCCAAGATAGTTTCCTGCTCATTTTCGGGGCAGTGATCTTCTGGCTGGGCCTGCGGCGGCTGAGGGTTTACGGGTGATCCGGGTTACATGGCCTCTGTCAAATAGATAATGGAGTAAAATAGAAAATAATGACGCCTGAAGCGGAAGCTTATCCGAGGTCATCCATCTCGAATTCCTGGACTTGCCCCATCTTGAGATCGAAAACCTGATCCCTGAAGCCGATCTTGACCGGCCCGGCAGCGCACGGCAGAGCTTTAATCCGCAACAGTCTTTTGGTGATGTCAATTTCCAGTGAATGCCGGCGGTAGCGGATGTGCATGTGCAGCCGGCCCACTTCTTCCGGTAAAAACGGATTGAACCACAGCACATCATTTCGGACCACAAGACCTGTGTAGGCACGCTCGAGGATATCGGTCGCGCCGGCCATGGCGCCCAGGTGAATCCCTTCCGGCGTGGTGCCGCCCTGAATGTCTGCAACGTCGCTTTCCAGGGCCTCCAGAAACAGTTTCCAGGAGCGCGACCTGTCCGAACGGGTCAGCACCCAGGAATGAACGACCCGGCTCAGCGTGGAGCCGTGGGAGGTGCGGTTGATATAGTAGTCGATGTTTTTCGGGATGGTGTCATGTTCAAAGGGGTAGCCGAGCGCCTCGAAAATCCCCTTCAACTCTTCTGAAGAGAAAAGATAAAAGAGCATCAATACATCGGCCTGTTTCGATACCTTGTAACGGTTCGGCGTATCGCCTTCAGCCTCCAGAATCCGGTCCAGCCGCTGGATGTCGCCGTACTTTTTCCGGTAGCTTTTCCAATCAAATTCCTCCAGCCGATCATAGCCCTCGAACTGACTGATGATCCCGTCTTCATGAAAGGGGACCTTCATCTTGTGACTGATCTCCCGCCAGAGCGTTTTTTCATCCTCGCTAAGACCGATTTTTTCACACACCTCCCGGCAGACGGCCTCGTCCAGGATGTCAAACAGTTCAAGCGCGCGACTCAAAAGCCAAGCGGCCATGACGTTCGTATAAGCGTTATTGTTTAGACCCGGCTGATCCGCATCCGGATAAGCGTCATGGTATTCGTCAGGCCCCATGACGCCGAGGATTTCATGCCGACCCAATTGCTCGTTATGGGTGCACAAGCTCGCCCAGAAACGCGCGATTTCAAGCAGCATCTCCGCCCCGTAAAAGGAGAGAAACTCCATGTCTCCGGTGACCTGGTAGTATTGCCAGAGGTTATAGGCGATTGCGACGTTTATATGGCGCTGCAGATGGGAGTTGTCGGGAAGCCATCTCCCGGACTCAGGGTTTAGATGCACCTGCTGGGCTTCCTCCCGGCCGCTGCTGCCGCTTTGCCACGGGTACATGGCACCGCGGTAACCTGCCTCCCTTGCGGCCCGGCGTGCCGCATCGAGCCGGCGATATCGGTACATGAGAAGCGCGCGGGTCACCTCGGGCACCCGATAGTTCAGCAGGGGAAAAATATAGAGCTCATCCCAGAAGATATGGCCCCGGTAGGCTTCTCCATGCCATCCCCTGGAAGGCACCCCCACATCCAGGTCTTTCGTGTGCAAGGACGAGGTCTGGAGCAGGTGGAATATGTAAAGGTGAACGATGCGGGCCGTGCGGTCTCCTTCTTCGGGATCGTGCGGCTCGAAATTGATCTCAAAACGTCGCCACAGATGCTCCCAGGCCAGCGTGTGACTCCGGAGCAGGTCCCCGAAAGAGCCGGCCTCTGCCAGCGCCTTGCGGGCGGCCAGGCTGCAGTCGGATATCCCGCGGTCTTTGGATGTGAAAAGGGCGATAACCTTTTCAACGGAAACCCTGTCTCCCTCGTTGACCTCCACGGTGAAATGCTGTGCGATATAATCTGGTTCGCAGGCTGTGTTCGGTTTCAAGGTCAAACGTTGTCCGTTTTTCAATATTCGGGTTCTGGCGGCCTGGGAGACCCGAACTTTGGATTGATTGGTTTGAACCTCAAGGTAAATCTCATCTTTGCTCAGCTCCTCGCTTCCCAAGGGCTCCAGATGCTTGCCGTTAAGGGCTTTATAGCGATCCACGCCGGCATTGACCACGCGGCCGTCCAGCGCGGATCGAAATTCGATCCTGCCCGACCAGTTCTCAGCGGTCACCGTCATCTCCTGGGCTGCGAAGTGAGGATTGCCCATATGCACCAGACGGCGGCTTGTCATCGTGGTGACGCGGTTTTTCTCGTCTTGAAAGCGCACCGTCCGCAACAACAAGCCCTTTTTCATATCCAGTTCCTGGCGATAGGAGAGGATCTCAACCGCCGTCGGGGCAAACCATTCCCCGTCATCCATGCGAAAGGTGATCGGGAGCCAGTTGGGCAGGTTCACCAGGTCTTCGTTTTCGATCTCCCGGCCCGCGATTTCGGTTTTCAGCCGGTTGTATCCGCCCGCCAGATAGGTCCCCGGATAATGAATATTATCGGCGTCCGATTCCGCCGCAGCTCCTCGGGTAGCAAAATAACCGTTTCCGAGGGTGCACAAGGCCTCGCGCAAATCTTCGTTTTCCGGATCGAATGCGTCATATACAAACGACCAGGTGCTCATCGGCTTTCTCCTTGAAGGGTCTCGGTGAGGGCTTCTAAAAATTGTTGGACTTCCCCGCAGTCATCGAGCGCGTATCGGGCTGTCGTACGCCGCGGCAACTCACCGGCATCGTCGTCTTTTACAACGACACCGATGCCGCCGGCTTGGAGCACCCTGAAGGCATCTTCATCAGTGACGTCGTCGCCGATATAAAAGGGAATGACATCCGGCCGATCAAGGTCCAACGCATCCATCAACCAGCAGAGCGCCTTTCCCTTGTGCCAGTCGATTTTTGGCTGCAGCTCAAAGACTTTTTTTCCCGTTCCTTTGCGAAGCCCGGTGTGTTCGGCCAGCACCTGATCGACCGCCTCCTCCACCACCTGAACCCGGTCTTTTTCCACCCTCCGGTAGTGCACCGCGATGGAAAACTTCTTCCGTTCAATCTGGGCGCCCGGAGTATCGCCCAGCAACGCCTGAAGTGATTTTTCCGCGAGATCCAGAGCCGGCAAAAATTCTTTGCCCTGCTGGAACGCAATGCGCCGGCCTGCGGGGCCGGAGATGTCAAAGCCGTGGCTGCCCGCATAGAATAGATTGTCAATGCCCACGAGCCCTTTGACATCGCTCAGGTCCCGGCCACTGATCACCGCCACGGTGCACTGATTTGCAAGCGCTGTCAACGCGCTGCGCATTTCATCGGATAGGATCGCCAGTTCGGGCCGCTCGACAATCGGCGTTAGGGTTCCATCATAGTCCAGAGCAACAAAGGGGCGTTTTACTGTAAGCAGTCTCCGAATATCATCCATGGACTCAAGCGCCAAGGGGATGATCTCCATATTATGCTCCCATATGGGCAGTTTTCCCTCCACTGTAAGCTCGGAAAGAATGCTTACCACGATATCGGCCCCGTTTTCCTTCAAAGCCCCGGCCTGCCCGACCCTATCTACACCGATAACACAGCCGAATTTACCGCGTTTGCCGGCCAGAACACCTGACAGCGCATCCTCAAGGACAACCGCCAGCATGGGGGACACACCGAGCCGCCGGGCGGCTTCGAGAAACTCATCAAAGAGCCTCCTCCAGGAAGCGGCGTGCACTTTTGCGGTCTTCGTAACCACCCCGTCCAGATCGAACAGGACGGCATCGTATTTTTCCCTGGTGATATCTATGGTCGGCGGTTTGCAAGCCATTTTGCCTCTCCTTTGAAGTGGCCTTACACGGATATCCGATTTGCTGCCATGCTAATCCCATTCGGCAGGCTCCTCAGCGCCTTTGAATCCTTCGCACATACATCTCTTGTGGGCATCATGCACAGCCCTTGCAGCTGAATTTTCTCTTTCATCCGAAGCTCTTGGAAATGCAACTGTTTTGCCGGCGGCAAGAAAGTCGTTGGTAATCCCCAGAGACTGG
>JAGXHH010000024.1 GCA_024636355.1 Desulfobacteraceae bacterium
CGGCAGCGTCAGATGTGTATAAGAGACAGCGCCTCAAGAGCTTCCTTGAGACCATTGCTGCCACTGGCCTGGCATCCGGTACCGCCGCAAAGCATCAATTCGAGTCTGGCCTGATTCATTTTCCTCTCCTGACCTGATAGCATCAAGCGTTACGCTCTCGCTAAACATACGAAATTGGTATAGTTGGCCTTATACGGGGTTTGCAGCACCCCTTCTATTCATACTTTTCGAGTATCCCGACCACCTGGTCCGCACTCACTCCGCCATAGGTATCATGATCGACAACCAAGACCGGAGCAAGACCGCAGGCGCCCAGGCACCGGACCGCTTCGAGCGAAAATCGGCGGTCTTCGGTGGTGCCGCCGCTTGCGAGCCGGTACTTGTTTGCAATCCGGTTCATGACTTCCTTGATCCCCTTGACGTAACATGCCGTGCCCATGCAGGCACGAACGTTATGCCGTCCTTTGGGTTCCAGGGAAAAAAGGGCATAGAAAGTGGCCACTCCATAAACATCACTTCTCGGTATGTTTAAACCGTGGCTGATGTAATCGATCAATTCCACCGGCAGGTAGCCCACAACATCCTGACACATTCTCAATGCCGGGATAACCGCTCCCGCACTGCCTTTATGCTCAGCGAGGATCTCATCGATCCGGGGAATCATCTCCGGGGCAATATCCGGATGGGACAAAATCGGACTTGTCATCTGAACTCCTTTTAAATCCTTTTTACCGCTGCATATATATCAATAAAATAGTGGATATGTCTGAAAAAACGAGAAAGACTATTCCATATTCCCTCAAAATTGTCAACAAGGCAACCCCGGGCCGCCCCGGGCCGCCAAAATGAAGCGGTTTGCGTTCCATGGTAACCCGCTGACGCCATATCATCACGAAATTGCATAACATTTAATTGACACGGGTTTTCGTTTCACCTATTTTTAAGACACAGACACGCTCATTTTCTCTCGAACCCAACTTTTTCATCCATGAGCGACAATACCGATGACGTTATCCGAACTGATTTCAAAACTCGCATCTGCACCCCTGCATAACCCTTGAACAACTTACAGAGATCGAAAACCTGCTGCAACGGATTTCACGGCGACGATTGCGCCGCATGCGGCGCCCCGGATTGTCGGACTTTTGCGATGATGTGGTCTGCAGACACGCCGATCCTGCCCAGTGCTTCAAACTGAGAGAACTTGGAATATCACCGAATGCGTAAAGGGAGATTCGGCCCGTGAAAGTAAAGGAACTGATCCAGAGATTCGGCTTAACGGTAGCCGCCGGCAACGGCGGTCTTGGCCGCGAGATCCGGGGGGGACACTGCGGGGATCTTTTAAGCGAGGTAATGGGCCATTCCCCCATCGGCTGCGTCTGGCTGACGATCCAGGTGCACCAGAACATCGTGGCGGTCGCCGTGCTGCGGGAAATGGCCGCCATTGTCCTGACCGGCGGCAACGCACCGGATGAAGCAACCCGTGACCGTGCGAATGAAGAAAATATTCCCATCCTGCTCAGCAGCGCCACCAGCTATGATCTTGCCGGCCGTTTTTTTGCTGCAACCGGCCTCCCATAGCCTGGCCGAATTGCGACGGGCGATAAACAACCGTACCGGCAGGAAGGATCGTCATACATTGAAAGAACTCGCGCTCCACATCCTCGATGTGGCGGAAAACGGCATTTCAGCCGGAGCCGATCGGCTGAAGATCATTGTGGATGAAAACCGGGCGGCCAATCGCCTTGTACTCACAATCGAAGACAACGGCCACGGAATGCCCGCAGATATCGCATTCCGGGCTGCGGATCCGTTCTTTACGACCCGCACCACCCGGCGGGTCGGTCTCGGCCTGTCATTACTGGAAAACGCCGCCCGACGGTGCAACGGCGAGATGACCATCTCTTCGGAAACCGGCCGGGGCTCCCGGGTGACGGCAACCTTTGCCCATGATCATATCGACCGGGCACCGCTCGGCGACATGGCCGCAACCCTGATTGCCCTGATCGCCGGCTATCCGGATGTGGCGCTAACTTTTAATCATAATATTGACGGACACGAATTTATCGTTGATACTATGGCCATAAAGAAAAGATTCGGAAACCGGCCGATAACCGATCCGGAAGTATGGACATACTTTATGGCACTTCTCGAACCCGATAAAGGAAACGTGAACCATGGCGAAAATGACCATTGACGATCTGAAAAAAATCAAGGAAAAAACCGCCGGTGAAACCGCTCTGCGCCACGGCGTCGCCACCGTCAAAATTACCGTCCACATTGGCACCTGCGGCATCGCCGCCGGCGCCCGGGACGTGATGGGCGCCTTGATGGATGAAATGACGCAGACCGAACGCACCGACATCCGGGCAATGGCCTCACCATGCCTGGGAATGTGCGGCAGTGAACCGAATGTGACCGTGGAAGTCGAAGGTGCAGAACCGATTGTCTACCAGCAGATGGATGCCGACAAAATGCGTCAGGTGTTCCGGCGGCATGTACTCGAGGGCGAGGTGCAGACCGATTTTGCAGTGGCAAGAATCCCAGAATAGAACAATATACGCCTTTTAATCCCTGGGCGAAAATGAACTGGCCGCCATTTCCGGGTTGGCCGCTGTCCACGAATTTACCAACGGGCAGCGGTTGTTCAAAGATGGAAATCCGGCAAAAAGTTTGTGGGTCATTGCGGAAGGGATGGTCGACCTTCGATTTGAGCTGCCGGCAAGGAAAACGTCAGATGAACGGACGATTTCGACCTTGGCGGAAAACCAGATCCTCGGGTGGTCCAGCCTGATCCCGCCGTACAAGTGATATCCTTCATTGAAAAAAGTGCCGGGCGTTTTCAGTCCCGGGCGCTTTTTCATCTGCCGCTCGCAAATGGGGCCACATTCGAATTCACTAGTAAACATCTCAAAGCGGGAAACGGCGCTTTTTACAGCGCCAAACCCTTTAGGCAAGAAAAGGGGAAAAGGCACAGGCGCATGAAATTTGGACGAAATCCTGCCAGGGTATGGGCAAAAATATTAATGGGCTTATTGATGTGGATCGCCATCGACGGGATTCACATCACTTTCGCCGCCGATACCGTCCTTTCAGGAGAGCTCGGGGCAGCAGCGTTTTCGACCCCGGCCGTTGATGTTGGGGCGGTGGTGGAACACGACGCCGATCATTTCAATCTCGGAGAAATCCTTCCCCTCGGGAGTGTCATCCCCTTTGCCTGCATGCTGTTGTCCATCGCCCTGCTGCCGCTTCTGGCCCCTGAATTCTGGCATCACCATTTTGCAAAGGTATCCGCCTTTTCGGCCGCTATGCTGGCTGTCCCGTTTCTGGTTGTTTACCGGGGGCTGGCCTTCTATGAAATTCTCCACATCCTTCTGGCGGATTACATCCCGTTTATTGTACTGCTCTGGGCCCTGTATACCGTATCCGGCGGAATTCTTTTAAGAGGCACTCTCCGGGGGACCCCGGTTGTCAATACCACCCTTCTGGTCATCGGCACGGTGCTGGCATCGTGGATGGGAACGACCGGGGCGGCCATGCTGCTGATCCGTCCGTTTCTAAGAGCCAACAGTTACCGTAAAAGCCGTACCTTCATGGTGGTTTTTTTCATTTTTCTGGTGGCCAACATCGGCGGTTCCCTCACCCCGCTCGGTGATCCACCGTTGTTTCTGGGATTTTTGCATGGCGTCAGCTTTTTCTGGACGTTTAACATTCTTCCCCACATGGTGCTGGTAGCGACCGTTCTCCTGGTCGTTTATTTTTTCCTCGACCTCAACTTTTACCGAAAAGAGGCGCCGGAAGGCCCTCCGGATGACGGCGTCAAAGTGCCGCTGAGACTCGATGGCACCCACAATTTCCTGTTCCTCCTCGGTATTGTGGGAGCCGTGCTGGTCAGCGGCATTGTGGATTGGGGGGAAATCAACACGTTGGGAGTGCACCGGGCCGCCCAGGACTGGGCAAGAGACGGGTTTCTGATTCTTATGGGGGTCCTGTCGCTGGTGACCACATCCTTTAAAATCCGGGACGACAATGATTTTACCTGGTTTCCCATCGTGGAGGTAGCCTATCTTTTTGTCGGTATTTTTATTACCATGGTCCCCTGCCTCCTGATTCTCAAAGCAGGTCCCAAAGGTGAGCTGGCCTTCCTGATCAACTCGGTGACAGAACCGGTGCATTACTTTTTTGTCACCGGCATATTGTCTGCTTTTTTAGACAATGCACCGACGTACCTGACCTTTTTCAATACGGCTTTGGGCAGCTTTTATCCCGGCATGGCGGAAAGTGCGGCTGTCGACCTGCTGATGACCGAAAATGCGATTTTTCTGAAGGCGATCTCCACCGCCGCGGTTTTTTTCGGGGCGTTTAGTTACATCGGCAATGCGCCCAATTTCATGGTGCGCTCCATTGCCGAGGAAGCCGGAACACCCATGCCGAGCTTTTTCGGATACATGTTTAAATACAGCATCGTTTTTCTGGCGCCGACCTTTGTGGTCATGGCCCTCCTTTTTTTCTGAAATTTTAATACCCGACGATGTCCGGGTTCAACACTTATAAGAGCAAATAAACGGATATGTTCAGTAATTTTTTTGATCAAAAAATAGCGATTGTTGGCGCCGGAAAGTTTTGTATACGGTTCCTGGAATATTTCTTCATTGAAGACAACCCGGGTAAAAAACCGGAAATCATCGGGATTGCCGACAGGAACCCCCAGGCTCCGGGCATTGCCATAGCTAATGATCTGGGCATTCCCACCACCACAGATTATCGAAGGTTTGCAGAGGCGGACGGACTTCAGATCATCCTGGAAATGAGCAATGACCCGACACTTTCCGATGTCATTGCCTCCCATATGCCGGCTCATATCCGAATCATCGACCATTATGAAACCAGAACCTATTTTGACCTTCTGCTGGTTGAAACATTCCGGGACCAGGGCCTGGAAAAAATTCAGAAGGGAAGCTGGGATCCTTTGGCAACAAAGAAGTTTCTGGATCGGATGCTGGAAAAGTTCGCCCGGATTCTTGAAGAAAGAAACAAGCGATCCCGGCAGATTGTAAAAGATCTCTGGGAGCAGGAAGAATTCGTGTCCCAGATTATTCAGGGAAACACCATTCCCACCTTTGTTATTGATCGCAACCATCGGGTCATTCACTGGAACAAGGCACTGGAACGGTTGACCGGTGTTGCGGCGAAAGATATGATCGGGACGAACCGGCAGTGGTTTCCGTTTTATAAAAATCCCCGTCCCTCTCTGGCGGACTTGATACTCGATCAAATTGACATCGGCCAGATGGGAACATTCTATGATGCAAGATGGGATCCATCGCCCCTTATCGAAGGGGCGTACCAGGTGGAATCTTTTTTTGAAAATCTCGGGGAATCCGGAAGGTGGCTGTTTTTTACAGCAGCCCCCATCATCTCCCGGGACGGAAAGACCATCGGCGCCATCGAAACCTTCTGGGATACCACCGAGGACAAGCGCCTGGCCGAAGAGCAGGCCCATTACACCCAGCAGCTATCTACCCTGGTGGATCTCTACACCGCCTTGAACGGACCGGTGTCGTTTGAAAAACGGCTTCACAATGCGTTCCGGGTGATCTGCGATTTCATGGATGCGGAAAGTGTGTGCATTTTTCTTCGGAAAAAGCCCGGTTCCTATTCTCTACATTACCAATTCGGAAATACTACAGATTGCAGCGCTGAGGATCCCGGTCACATCGCCCGCATGGCGGAAACGGGAAAAATGAGTTTGATGGACCGGCCGGATACAGCGCCTCAGTTGGGCAATTCTCAAACCCGGTGCCTGATTTATGTGCCGATCAGCGATAAGGAAAAAAATCCACTGGGGGTGATCCGCATCGCCAGCCGGAAATCTTCGGCATTTGCGAACCGAGAGAAAGATATCCTTGACCTCATAGGCAATCGCATCGGGGTCGCCTTGGAAAATGCCCGACTCAGAGAGCAGTTCATCCGATCCGAGGAAAAATACCGAATCCTTTTCAATAATGATCCGACGCCTATTTTCATCCTCGACCGGGCAACCACGCGGATCATTGATATGAACCAGCGGGCCGAGGCCACTTACGGGTATCTGCTTGACGAACTGCGCGACACGCTTTTTTCTGCCCTGGGAGAGGCCAATGACGAGGAAATCGTTTCCGGACTGGCCGAAATTACCCGGGAACGGTCGGTTTTGCTTACCAAAAAAAGGCATTACAAAAAAAACGGCCAGCCGTTTTACGTGACCATCGTCATCAGCGCCGCTGAATACGGCGGCCGGAAAATCCTCATCGTTAACACCACGGACATCACAGAGATCATGGAAAAAGAAACCCAGCTCATCCAGGCCGGCAAAATGACGACCCTGGGGGTGATGGCCGCGGGCATGGCCCATGAAATCAGCCAGCCGTTGAATGTCATTCAAATCTGCGCGGACTATTTTTTGAAAATGTACAAAAAGGAAAAGCCCATACCTCCCGAAGAGTTCCAGTCCATGGCATTGAATATTGTGGAAAATGTGGAGCGGGCGTCAAAGGTCATCAAACGCGTCCGGGATTTTGCCCGGCAGACCGAAGTGGTGCGCAATGAAATTTATATCAACGACCCCATCCGCGACAGCCTGAAAGTCGTAGATCACACGCTTAAATCCCACCAGATCGAACTGGATCTCGAACTCGCGGAGAACCTCCCACCGGTTCTGGCGGACCACAACCGCCTGGAACAGGTATTCATCAACCTGATCACCAACGCGTTGGATGCCATTGAAGAAAAGGCGGAAAAACACCCGGACCAAAAAATAGACAAGGTGATCATCATCAAAACGTTCTGCGAAAGAGGCGATGTCGTGGTGATGGTTTCGGACATGGGCGCAGGGATGAGTGAATATGTCCGGGAAAAAATTTTCGAGCCGTTTTTCACGACGAAAAAAACCAACAAGGGAACCGGCCTGGGGGTGAGCATCAGTTACGGCATAATCAAAGATTATGACGGAAAAATAGAGGTGAACAGCAAGGTGGACGAGGGGACGACATTCAAGATCTCTTTTCCGCCGGTAGGCGGCGCCGGGAAGGAATGCCCATGACGCGAGTATTGCTGATCGACGATGAAAAAGTGAGCGTCCAGGTGCTCAGCCTTTCCCTTAGAAGCGACGGGTATGATGTGCTGACCGCTTTCAGCGGCGAGGAAGGCCTGGAAATTTTTGACCGGGAATTTCCTGATATCGTTATCACTGACGTTAAAATGCCGGGAATGGATGGTATTGAGGTTTTAAAAAACATCAAGGAACGGTCCCGGAATGCCGAAGTCATCATTATTACCGGCCATGGGGATGCGGAAAACGCCATTGAAGCATTGAAATACGGGGCATCGGATTTTATCAACAAACCCGTGCGGGACGAGAGCCTGGCCCTGGCCCTTAAACGGGCTGGAAAAAATATCGAGATGAGGGCGAAACTCAGTGCCTATACGGAAAATCTGGAAAAAGAGGTGGCGCACGTTACCCACGAGCTGCGCATGCAGTCACGATTTCTTGAGAAGTTGATTAAAATTTCCGAAGAAGGTATTGTAGCCACAGACCGGGAATTGACCGTCATTATTTATAATCCGGCAGCGGAGCACATTCTGGGGTATCCGGCCGAAAAAATCCTGGGTCAAAAAAAGATCAAAGCGCTTTTTTCCAAAGAGCTCATGCAGAAATATCAGGCCAAGCGCCACGATCTTCAGAAACGAAAGGAACTGGAGCATTTCGAGACGCACGTGAAAGACAGGAACGGAAATCTGATTCCGGTCCGGTTCACCGGCGCCTTTTTGTATGAGCAGGGCAAAATTATGGGCAGTGTGGCCTTTCTTGAAGATCTAAGAGAAATCAAGCGCCTGCAGAAGGAGCTGCTGACATCCGAGCGGCTCTGCACCGTGGGTCAGACGGTGGCCGGCATGGCCCACGGCGTTAAAAATATTCTCCACGGGTTCAAGGGGGGCAGCTATCTCATGGAAGTCGGATTTAAACACAACGATACCGAAAAATTAAAATCCGGCTGGAACATGATCCAGAAAAACATCGACCACACATCGGAGCTGGTCGGCGATCTTCTGACTTATTCCAAGGTTCGGGAACCTGAGTACAAGCCGTGCCGCCCCAATGACATCGTCGAAGAAGTCTGTATAAGTCTGCAACAGACGGCCAAGGAGAATAATATCCGAATTATCGAGGATGTTGACCCTGCCATCGAAGAAGTGGCCATGGACGGCAGAAGCATTCATACCATACTCATGAACCTGATTTCCAATGCCATCGATGCCTGCATCTATGAGGAAAACCCGGGAAAATCCCTGTCTGTAATGGTAAAAACGACCCTGGAGCCCGAACAGATCATCCGTTTCGATGTAATAGACAATGGAACGGGCATGGCTCCGGACGTTCAGGAAAAAATCTTCACCTCATTTTTCAGCACCAAAGGCCACCGGGGAACGGGACTCGGGCTTCTGGTTACCCGGAAACTGATAGAAGACCACGACGGTACGATCGATGTTGCTTCTGAACCCGGGATGGGCACGACCTTCACGGTGAAGCTTCCGTTCAGGGAAAACCGGATACCGTTGAAGATTGAATGCCGCATCCGATAAAGAGGCACATACCAACGAGCAGTTCGCATTTATCAAGGAAGGAGAATATTCTATGAGCAAAAAAGTACTGGTAGTCGATGATGATCCGGATGTCCGACTGTTCACCCAGACGGTTCTGGAAGAAAACGGGTACACGCCGGTTCTGGCCAAAAATGGCGAAGAAGGAGAAGCGGCGGTCAGAAAAGACAAACCGGACCTGATTGTCCTGGACGTACTGATGCCCAAGGAAAGTGGCATTCGGCTTTACCGAAACATGAAGACCGACAAGAAATTCAAGAATATACCGATTGTCATGCTCAGCGGGATCGCAGAAAAATCGTTTCTCCGTTCCCAGAAAGTATTGACCGAATTCGGTGGTGATCCCGTACCCGATCCCGAGGCTTACCTGGAAAAACCCGTAGATGGTGAGGTCCTGGCGGATACGATTAAAAAAATACTCGGCTGAAAAAATGACGAGGGTGGCGGTGAACGCGAAAACTCGTAAAAATCCTGATTTTCATAAAATGCTTTTTGTCACCAAATTCGAAGAGCTGGGCTTTGACGCATTGCAGTCGCTTCTTGTCCTGAGAGGTGCGGGGTTAAACCATGTGGTCCTGATGAACGTCATCGAGCGGGACCGCGTGGCCATGCACCGGGGTCTCGGATATGATAAAACCGAAGCGCGGAAACTGCGCGAAATCGCGAATATCCGGTTTATCGACTGGGCGGAGAGCCTTTTTGAAAAAGGCATGGAAGTGGGCGAGTATATCGTGGTCGGCAATATGGTCTCCCAGGTTCTTCATGCGGCCGAGGAAGAAAATGCGGATTTTATCGTCATCGGTCAACGCAGCAAGAAAATGATGGAATATTTTTACTCCGGGGACGATATCATCGAACTGCTGCGGCGGACGGACCGGCCGGTATTGATTTACAAGCACCTGGAAAGTAATGGATGCGAGTGTCTTCCGGATAATCCGTTTGCCCGGACCCTGCTGGCGGTCGACTGGTCTCCAGCCAGTCTTTCGGCAGTAGAGTACTTGAAAACACTTAAGCATGTGGCCCAGGAAATCAGTGTCATCCATGTTGCGGCGCCAGGCGAACTGAAAGGGGCATCGAATATGGCCATTCAAGGGCTTCGGAAGGAAAAAAGAGGGCGAATGGAACAAATCTGCGACATCTTTGAAGCAGAAGGGATTTCAGCCCGATGCCATCTTTATGTGGGGGAATCCATAAAAGAAATTGAGCGGGCCGCCCGGGAATTCAACGCGACGATGATTGTGCTGGGATCATCCGGGACTTCCGCATGGACCGAACGATGGCTTGGAAGCACCCCTCGGGCCATTGTTGAAAAATCGGGATACCCGGTTCTGGTCATCCCGAAAACGTAAATGTCATAAAAAACAGAACTCCAAGCTTATTCCATACAGGAATTACTTTCAACACTTACAACCCTTTGAGGAGAATGGAATGGCAGTTATAACAATTTCCCACCAATTCGGGAGCGGAGCGAACTCCCTGGGCAAAAAACTTGCCGAAAAACTCGGGTATGTTTTTGCCGATAGTGAAATCGTCACAAAGATCGCCAAGGCGGCAAACGTCTCCGAAGCCTGGGTGGAACACGTGGAAGAAGAGGCCGGGGGGAAATTTCTCTGGCTCATCACCCAGATGGTCTCCAAGGGGCTTGTGGATAAAATACTTGCCGATGAGCGGGGCTATATCGACGAGACGATTTACCTGGATTATCTGGTGGTGTTGATCGCCCAGTTCGCCGAAGAAGGCAATGTGGTGATCATGGGCCGGGGGAGTCAATATATTTTACGGGACCACCCGGACGCCGTTCATATTCTGCTGGTCGACTCGTTTGAAAACCGTATCCGGCGTGTTATGGACCGAGACGGCCTGTCCGAGAAAGAAGCAAGCAAGCTGGTGAAAGCAGAAGACAAGCGCCGGGCCGCCCTTTATAAAAAAATCGGCAAATCCGATTACGAGAGTGTCAATCTCTATGATCTGGTCGTAAACCTGGGCCGGGTTGAAACGGATACGGCCCGGGAAATGATTATAGAATTTGTGCACCAAAGAGAGTCTCGTCCATTATCCGAGTGAAGAATATACTTTTTCCCTTGATTTTGTCCCCGTTCATGTCCGAGGCGCCGGGGTTGACCCAACCCAGGGCAGGCACGGGGGCCTGCCCCCTGCCCGGTTCTCCGGGCCAGCGAACGAATAGGTTAGGCACTCGGCGAATCCTCCCGCGTCCACATTCACATTATCTCTAAATCGCATTCCTCAGTTCGGTAAACTGCTCGGCCGCGGGAACCCCTTCCGGGCGGTTTCGATTGAAAAACATCCGGACCGCAAGATAAACAAAAACCGGGCAGATACCGAAAACAATAAAGATCACGTCGCCCGGAAAACGGATCCATTCAATTCGCCCAGGAAGAATTCCGGCTGCCGGGCATGCCAGTAACCATTGGCCATGGCGTCGTATAGCTGGAGGATGCCGATCGGAATCAGGTTGAGCAGCAGCATGAGCAGCAGTCCGATATTGAGCCCCCAGAACGAAAACGCCATGGCCATGTCGCTCGACCGGTCCCGCGGGATGAAGTAGCGGGCGACAAATGTAAAAAAAGCAATCGCGAGCATACCGTAGACACCCATCATTGCGCCGTGGGCATGGTTGGCCGTAAACTGGGTGCCGATCTCGTAATAGCTGACGATCGGCAGGTTTATAAGGAACCCGAACACGCCTGCCCCCGAGAAAATTCCAGAAGCCGACGGCGACGAGAAACATGATGGCCCAGGAATAGGGTCAAACCTTGATTAGTGATTGAATATTGACGTTCTTCATCGAAACGGCCCATATAAATCAACTATGGCACGACAATGGTTTAATATGTTCAGGCGCATATTATAACATGCGAAAAAAGCTATTCAGCCGTCAATTGTTGGGTCGGAAAAATGCGCACGCCGTTCGGGAAGTTATTGACGGCCGCCCAAAATCTCAAAGTCGATGCATTGGAGGTCTAAATGCAAATCTATACTTATTCAGAAGCAAGACAAAAGCTTGCCTTCGTACTGGAACAGGCGGAAAGTACCGGAAAGGTATTAACTCGAAGAAAAGATGGACGAACTTGCGTTAGTTCCGGAACAAAATATATCTTCTCCATTAGATATGCCCTCCATCAAAGCGGAAATTACCACAAAAGAAATTGTGGATATTATTCGAGAAGGAAGAGAAAGGTAGAACGAACACATCACGACGATCTTTTTAAACGTATCATTTCCGCCGCGCCAGTTTAACTCGTCGTTGACACACCGTTTGGTATACCAGAAGTTTGCCTTTCATGAGGTTTCATATTATCATGATGCCATAAAAATCGAGAGGCGGAAAAAGATAATGGAAAAGAAAGTAACCACCAAGGAGGAAGTTATTACACGCATTGTGAATGAACGAGAAAAGCTCTCTTCTCTGGGTGTTGTAAGCATCGGGCTTTTTGGTTCATTTGCAAGAGGCGAACAGACCCCTTCAAGTGACATCGATATTCTCGTTGAGTTTGAACGTGAGAAGCATACCTTCGATAATTTCATGGAAGTTTCTTTCCTTCTTGAAGATCTTTTAGGGCGCAAAGTTGAGGTTGTTACCCCGGAAGGCCTCAGCCCGCACATCGGGCCACATATTTTAAAGGAGGTAGAGCGTGTCCCTTTCGCCGCCTGAATACATTCGGCACATGCTCGACGAGATAGAGTATCTGCAGAGCCGGATTTCAAAGGTTGACTATGATATTTTTATTGAGGACGAGACCCTCAAAAGAGCATTTGTTCGAAGTATTGAGATTATTGGCGAAGCTTCTAAAAAGCTGCCGGTAGATATCAAGGAATTGCAACCTGACATTGAATGGCGGAAGGTCGCAGGAATGCGAGACAGGCTTATTCATGATTATTTCGGGGTGGACTATACCATAATTTGGGATGTAGCAAAAAATAAACTGCCGCAGCTCAAAGCCAGTCTTCAAATTCTGCTTGCAAAAATACAGTAGCGCAAACGAATAAGGATAGATCGTGAGAGCGAAGCGAACCACGAAGGATTTAAATCCCGATATCGCGGTAATGGCATCCGGCAGCGCCAGTATGGATTTTGGCGGGCCGATCTTGATGCCGCTGGAAGAACTTCTGTCCTTCGCCCGTCAGGCTCCGGGAAAGTGGTTGCGAATCATCTCGAGGCGCTCAACCATTACCCCACGACCCGGGAGCAATTAAAAGAGGCCCGTGAACGTAATGGTTTATTAACAAAACGTTTATTCCCGAAGCTGGGGAGACCATTACTGTCAATCCGGGTTGAGGCGCTCTCGGTATGAAGCGACATGCCTTTGTAACTATTCACCGAAAAAAACTCCCTGTAGAAGGGAACCGGCCAGATTTCCGGTGCGCAGCCGATGCGCTTCCTTCGTCAGCACATCCTATCCCCTGGATTATGATATTTCAATAACATCTCTCTCCTTTTGCTGTGTAATTGACTATGATACCTTGGGGATTTATCTCCCAATGGATAATACAACCATTTCTGAGGGGCTGAAGATAATTCATATTACCGTTTACCGTTTTCTAACGCATAAGTTGTTTCGTTCCAGCCTATTCTTGAAGCATATGAATTCGGTCGAAAAATCATTTCTCTCAATTCACTCAAAGATCCACCTAACCAACCTTCTGTGTAATCATCCATTGATGCGATTTGAGAAACCAAGCACCCAGAAATTAAACACTTCATCAAAAAGAAAGAAATTATTATCCGAATTGAGAAATTCATATCTTCATTTCCAAATTAGATTTCACAGCTAAGTCCGCCGAGTCACCGAAACTTGTTGCCGGTGACCGGAGGGCAAGAGGGTACCTGACACATCCAAAAAAAATGCCGGACCCGCTCAGGCCCGGCATTTTTAATTGATATTGCTTTCTCTATCTCTACGCCGCCGTGGAAACCTTCACCGCGCAGACCTTGTATTCCGGTATCTTGGAAACCGGATCGAGGGCTGCGTTGGTCAGGCGGTTGGCGGCGGCTTCGGCAAAGTGGAACGGGATGAAGACCGTGCCGTCGACCGCTTTATCCGAAACGCTCACCTTGGCTGTAATTTCACCGCGCCGGGAGGCGATCCGGACGGCATCGCCGTCGTTTATGCCGTATTTTTTGGCATCGGCCATTGAAATTTCCACGAAGCTTCCCGGGCTGCGCTCGTTTAAGCCTTCGCTTTTCCGGGTCATGGTGCCGGTGTGATACTGGTAGAGCACCCGGCCGGTGGTAAGATACAGCGGGTATTCCTCATCGGTTGCTTCTGCCGGCGGGATGAAGTCGATGGCGTGGAACTGGCCCTTGCCGATGGGAAATGTTTCCGTGTGCAGAATCGGCGTGCCGGGATGATCCGGGGTCGGGCACGGCCAGTTGATTCCGGTCCGGGCAATCCGGTCATAGGTGATGCCGCCGTAGGACGGGGTGACGGAAGCGAGTTCTTCAAAAATCGCCTCGGTATTTTCGTATTGCATGTTGTACCCCATCCGCTTGGCGATCCCGGCGGTGATCTTCCAGTCTTCCCGGGCCGCGCCCGGCTGCTGAACCGCTTTTCTCACCCGCTGGACCCGGCGCTCGGTGTTCGAGAATGTCCCTTCTTTTTCCGCAAAACAGCAGCTCGGCAGGACCACATCGGCCAACTTGGCGGTTTCGGTCATGAAGATATCCTGCACCACGAGAAAATCGAGGTGCTTGAAACTCGCTTCGGCATGGTTTAAGTCCGGATCCGATACCAGCGGGTTTTCGCCGATGATATAGAGTGCCTTGATTTCACCCGAATGCGCCTTGGGGACCATATCGGTTACGGTCAGGCCGGCTTTATCCGAAAGTCCGGATACGCCCCAGGCTTTTTCCATCTTCCGGACCAGTTCCGGTTCAGTCACTTTCTGGTACCCGGAAAAGACGTTGGGAAGCCCGCCCATGTCGCAGGCGCCCTGCACGTTGTTCTGCCCGCGCAAGGGGTTGACCCCGCCGCCGCGGATTCCCATGTTGCCGCACAGCATGGCGAGATTCGCCAGGGATTTTACGTTGTCGGTGCCCGAGATGTGCTGGGTGATGCCCATGCAGTAAATGATCGATGCCGCTTTGGCCCCGGCATAGAGCCGGGCGGCTTCCACAATGTCTTTGGCGGGAATGCCGGTGATTTCAGACACGTAGTCCGGGGTGAACTTTGCAACCATCTGCTTGAGCGCATCAAATCCTTCCGTACGGTTGGCCACGAAGGTTTTATCATAGAGATCTTCTTCGATGATCACGTGCATCAAACCGTTGATCCAGGCGACATCGGTCCCCAGGTTCTGCCGGAGCCACTTGTCGGAAAAATCGGCCAGCTTGATACGTCGGGGATCGATGAGGATCAGCTTGGCGCCGCGCCGGGTGATGGCGCGCTTGATGCCGGCCGAAATTACCGGATGGTTCTCGGTGGTGTTCGAACCGGTGATCAGGAGCACGTCCGCCTCTTCGATATCGGCGATGGTGTTGGTCATCGCTCCGCTTCCAAATGCTGCGGCCAGACCGGCCACGGTGGAGC
>JAGXHH010000189.1 GCA_024636355.1 Desulfobacteraceae bacterium
GTGGGCTCGGAGATGTGTATAAGAGACAGGATCAAGGCGGCACCGAGAATGGCGGGCATGGAAAGCAGAAACGAATACCGGGCGGCCGTCTCCCGGTTCAACCCGAGATAGAGCCCGGCGGCGATAGTGGCCCCGGATCTGGAAATGCCCGGGATGATCGCCAGGCCTTGAATCGTGCCGATCAGAAGAGCGCGTCTCAGGGACAGCTCTTTGTCACCGTGGGAGGCTGAAATGCGTCGAGTGAACCACATCCAGGTACCGGTACCGATGAGCATGGCGCCGACCAGGAAGATGGAAGTAAACAGGATGTCCGCTTTTTTTTCCAGCAGCAATCCGATGATGGCCGTCGGTATCGAGCCGGCCACGATTAAAAATCCCAGGCGGGATTCGGGGGTCAGCGTCTTCGTAAACGGCCATTTGCAAACGGCTGCGATAATGGTTGCGATTTCGCGTCGAAAATAGATAAAAACCGCGAGTAATGTGCCGATATGAACCGCGACATCAAAAAAAAGTTCGGGTTCGGTGAGGCCGAAAAGATGCTGTCCGATAACCAGATGCCCGGAGCTGCTGACGGGTAAAAATTCCGTAAGCCCCTGTATTGCCCCGAGTATGATCGCCTGTATGGATGTCATAGCAACCCTTCCAATAAGTTAGATGCTGTTGGCCGATGGAGATAGCACAATCTTCAAGCGGGCACAATTTTTTCCTTCGGTTTCATTCCGGTAGTAATAAATCTCATCCACTGATTGCCTGATAATATAGCACCCCATGCCGTTTTCCCGGGTACCGTCGAGAACCGGTGCCGGGACATCGGCGGGATCAAAGGAGGCGCCACGGTCCTGGAACTCGAATTCGATGCGCCCTCCAAAAGCCAGGGCATAGATATCGATCGGCTGATTCGACTGTTCCCGGTACGCATGCTTGATGATGTTGGTGACCACTTCGTTTGCGGCCAGTTCGATCCCGTCGATCCGGGTGGGATCGAGCCGGTTATCCCCGGCGCGGCAGCAGAACTGTCGGATAAAATGCCGGATATTTTTGAGTTCCCTCAGGTCGCCGGCGATGTGCAGTTCTTCTTTTATGCGCACCGGATCCTCGATTGCAGGGCCGCCAATCCGGACGGCAACGCAGGTAAAATCATCGGTAAACAGCTCGGTTCCCGCAAACTCGACCACTTCCTGGCGAATGCCCCGGACCAAATCCTCCGGCGCTTTATCCCCGTGGCATTCAATATGCCGGACCAGCCGGGATTCATCATAGAGGTCGCCCTCCGGGCTGGCCGCTTCGGTGACGCCGTCGGAATAAAACAAAAACAGGTCGCCGGGGGCGAAGGAAACCGTGAACCGGCTGAAACCGCCCGGTTCCGGAAACCCCAGCGGCATGTTGGCCCCCCGAAGCAGGCGGACGCTCCGGGTAACCCTCTGGAAATGGATGGTGCGCACATGGCCGCAATCGACATAGCAGAACCGGTTGCGGTCCAAATCGAAGCGGCCGTAGCAGAGGGTGACAAAGGTTTCGAACTGTTCCATCTGGCGGATCATGTGGTCATGGACGGCCGTGACAATCTGTTCCGGTGCGGGCCCCGGCCCCGGTCCCGATCGGCCCAATTCGTGATGCACTCGCAAAAAGGCGCTTTTCAGGGCGGCGCCCATGAACGCCGCCATGATCCCTTTGCCCATGACATCGGCCACTACCAGGTCGAGCACCTGCGGCGACTGCCGGATAAAATCATAGAAATCCCCGTCAATCTGCTGGGAAGCAATCGTCAGGTGGGCGATTTCCAGCCCCTCCATATCCGCCGGCGGCCGGCCGAGCAGGAGGGTCTGCTGAATCTGCGCTGCCACGTACAACTGGTGCCGGCGGGTATCTTCGAGCTTCTGCTCGGCGGCTCTCAGTCGTTTTGCCTGCTTACAACCAGCGACCGCTTTTTCAATCAGGGCGATGAGCTTCGGGGGGTTGACCGGTTTGATCATGTAATCGAGCGCTCCCTGCTTCATGGCCTCCACGGCATTGGCGATGTTTTCGCTGGCCGTGAGCATGATGGGGGAGAGGTCCGGGTGATGCTGCCGGATATAGCGCAGGCATTCCAGTCCGTCGATGTCCGGCATCATCAGGTCCAGGACTGCGCCCGCCACCCGGTCCGACAGGCGATTGATGGCTTCCCGGCCGTTTTTGGCCGCAATAACAGCGTATCCGGCCTTTTCGAGTTTGTTGCGCAACAGCAGCCGGGTGCCGGCATCATCATCGGCGATCAGGATCAGGGTGGCGTCGGGCGTTTCATCCGGCCAATCGGAAAGCACCTGCAAGCCCATGCCCGGTATGTCTGTCATAGCGAATCCAAGTCCCTGTTAAGTGTTTAATCTGATTGATTTTGCCTGTTGAGGATAAAAGCGTCAACAGGTTTTTCGATTGGATTCTGCTTTTGCTCTTGCTCTTAATCTTGCTCTTAATCTTAATCCTGCTCTTAATCTAATATTTTCGTAAAAAGCTATTTACCCCGCTTCGCGGCGTTTTTGCAGAAAGGAACTTAAAATCAAATGCCGTGCATGTGCACGAGCACGTGTACGTTCACGTGCACGAAAACCAAAAACCGAAAACATCATGTTCCTTGGAAGCTGACGGACCCCGGTTTCCTGCGATTTTGCAGAAAGGAACGTTTAACCACAGAGAACACAGAGAACACAGAGAACACAGAGAAAAGCGTATTTTACATGAAGATCATGAAGAGCATGAAGAAGGGCATTTTTTATATTAAACCCTTCATGGATCTCATGTCGACTTCCTGGTCTTCATGTTCTTTGATGCTCAAGATTTAGAAAAACAGGAGCAAGATTAAGATTAAGAGCAAGAGCAAGAGCAAGAAAAATGACGGCGGATTTGGACCTGTCATTTTTGCCCGATTATTTCAGAACGATCAGGGCATCCACGGCAACGGGGGCAGAGCCGGAAATAAGAAGAGGGTTGATGTCGATTTCCTCGATTTCCTTGTGAATGTTTCCGATTATACTGATGCGCTGTATCAGGTCCGTCAGGGCCGCGGTGTTCACCGCAGGCATGCCCCGATGGGGCCCGATGAGTTTGCGGGTCTTTAAATCGCCGATCATTTCTTCGGCCACTACCCGGCTTACCGGAGCCACCCTGTAAGTGATATCCTTTAAGGCTTCGGTAAAAATGCCCCCGATGCCGAACGCCACGCAATTGCCGAACTGGGCATCGTTAATCAGGCCGACGAGCAGTTCGCGTGATCCGGGGATCATCCGGCTGACCAGGATCGGGACCGGCTGACCGTATGCCTTGCAGATCGCGTCGACCGCGTCCCGCACGCCTTCCACATCCGTGAGGTGCAGGTGAACAAGTCCTTGTTCGGTTTTATGCAGGATCTCCGGGTGGCAGGCCTTTACCGCCACGGGAAAGCCTATGGTCGCAGCCGCATCTGCGGCTCCCGTCGCATCTGCCGCCAATTTTTCTTCGGTCACCGGGATGCCGTATGCGTTGAGCAGCCGTTTTGCGGAAAATTCGTCAAGGGTGCGCTGCCGGTTCAACAGGGCGTCGCTTATAATTCTGACTGCGTCCGGATGGGGTTCCGAAATTTCCGGCCCCTTGTTGCGCATCCGGTTTCGAATGCCGCTGTAGGCCACCATTTTGCCCATGGCGCGGGCGGCTTTTTCCGGTGAGTCGAAAACCGGCACGCCGTTGTCTTCGTATTCGCGGGTATATTGGTCCTCGCGGTCAAAAAAGGCGGAAACGATCAAGGGGATTTCATGTTTGAAGGGAAGGCGGACCGATTCGGACAGGTCTCTTTTCGTAGTTTTCAGAAAATCGTCCAGGGGCATGTCCCCCAGCATCTCCTTTACGTGCGGATAGATCACTTTCATGAATCCGGATGACATGGCCCCGTGGATAATGACGCCGTCGACTTCACCGCTTTTCATGACCATCTCGGGAATCGTTTCGGTCATCACCTTCATATCGAGGGCGAAGGTCATGTCGACCGGATTGCCGCAAGGGGCATGGGACGGCATCAGCGGCCGGATCTGTTCCCTGAGCGCTTCCGAAAATTCGGGCACCGTGCACCCCTGCGCTTCCAGGGTATCGGCGATGGCCGAACCGGGGCCGCCGGAATTGGTGATAATACCGATCCGATTGCCCTTGATGATCGGCTGATTGGCCAGCGCCCAGCCGATGCCGTACAGATCTTCCACGGAATCGACCCGGATGACGCCGGTCTGCCTGAACAGCCCATCATATAGGTGGTTCTGGCCGGCCATTGCGCCCGTATGGCTCTGTCCCGCCCGGGCGCCGGCAACCGATCCGCCGATGTACTGGGCGATCACCGGCTTATGGGGGGTGATCCTGGCGGCGACTTCCAGGAATCGCCGCACATCCCGGATCGATTCGATGTAGAGCGATATGGCCCGGGTCTGCTCGTCTTCGCCTAAGTATTCGAGCACATCGATGAGGTTCACATCGGCTTCATTGCCGACGCTGACCGCCTTGGAAAAATGGATGCCGCGCTTTTCCAGGTAATCGATGGTCTGGGCCACATACGTGCCGCTCTGGGAAACGAAACCGAGTTTGCCGGGGGGACCCATCAGGGGGGAAACCGTTGTGTTGAGTGAAATGGCCCGGTTGATCAGCCCCATGCAGTTCGGCCCGATAAAGCGCATGCCGTATTTCCGGGCGGTTTCCAGCAGCAGCAGTTCCTGTTGCGCCCCTTCATTCCCGGTTTCCTTGAATCCGGCGGTGATGATGATGGCGGACTTCGTTCCGATTTTCCCGAAATCCTCAAAATATGGCGGCAGGTGTTTCGAGGGGAGGACGAATATCGCCAGATCCGGGGGTTCCGGCAGATCCTGAACCGATTTGAAGGCTGTCTGTCCGAGAACGGTCGCTTCTGTGGGATGAATCGGGTAGAGACGGCCGTCAAAGCCGTCTTTCAGGATGCTCAGCGCATGCATGGTCCCCATTTTCATCGGGTTGTTGCTGGCGCCCACGATGGCGATCGATTTCGGATGCAGGAGATCGTGCAGAAAAGAGGCGTTTCCCATCGATTGAATCCTTTCATGAGAAGTAAAAAGGCAACGTTAGCAAGGATGCCGAAAGGACGCAATATAAAAACGAGCGTTCGCTCTATTAAAACCGCACTGAATTAATCAATCAGGCAGCGGACGGTGTCAGGTGCAGCAGAATCCCTACAAAGTGAAAGGTGCTGCCGCCAAGGACGAACAGGTGCCAGATGGCATGGTGATACGGCAGCTTTCGCCAGATATAGAATATGATTCCCCCGGTATAGAGCAGGCCGCCGATAACGATCCAGAGCAGCAGCCCTTCCGGGAGCATCTCCATCATCGGTTTTATTGCAATGACCGCCAGCCACCTGTCTCTTATACA
>JAGXHH010000025.1 GCA_024636355.1 Desulfobacteraceae bacterium
AGCCGGCTGGAGCCTGCCATGCCGGCTAATCCTTAAAATCAAATTCGAAGGAGAATCCAATGCTTTATACAATTGCAGCAATACTGCTAATCCTCTGGTTGGTTGGATTTGTGAGCAGTTACACGATGGGAGGGTTTATCCATATTCTGCTGGTAATAGCTGTTGTCGTTGTGCTGTTCAATATCATTCAGGGCCGGAGATCCACATAAGGCGGCAGAATATTATAGACCCAGTTGAGAGCATATTCGGGAGGGCCAAATGCTCCTGTTTTTCCTCATCCCGGGCATTATCGCCTATGCCGTGGATTTTTCCACTGGTTGTATTTATCTGCCGGGGTGGGGTGGGGTCACATCTTTATTCTTGACAAATATTTCATATAAGATCGTTTTCGTTTGTTAATCCTCAATTCGTCAACCGGTCCCGCAGCTCCCGTTTCAGCATCTTCCCCGCTGGTGACACCGGAACGCTGTCCGTAAAGATCACCTTTCGCAGCTTCTTGTAGGCGGCGATTCGGGAGTTGACATGGTCCATCAATTCAACTTCGGTCGCGATCATTCCGGCCTTGAGCTGAATGAACGCCACCGGGATTTCTCCGCCGGTTTCGTCGGCCTTGCCGATAACGCCGCAGAGTTCAACAGCCGGATGGGTGTAGATCAGTTCCTCGATCTCACGCGGGTAGACGTTGTACCCCTTGTAGATGATCATATCCTTCTTCCGGTCGGTGATGAACAAGAACCCGTCTTCATCCTCCCGGCCGATATCGCCGGTATAGAGCCAGCCGTCCCGGAGGACTTCCGCGGTCGCCTCGGGGCGCTGCCAGTAGCCGACCATGACCTGGGGCCCCTTGATGCAGATCTCCCCTTCTTCTCCCGGCGGCAGGATCCGGCCGGTTTCCGGGTCGACCACCCGGCATTGCGTATCGAAAACCGGCAGGCCGACGGAACCGGCCTTTCCTTTCCCGGGGATGGGCGGATTGCAGACTGCTCCCATGGTGCATTCGGTCAGTCCGTAGGCCTCGACCACCGCACCGGACGGGAAGGCGGTTTTCATTTTTTCCAGGATAGTGAGCGGCAGCGGCGCAGCCCCGGAGGCCACGAACCTGATGTTGGACAGATCATATTGATCGAAATCCGGCTGGCCGAGCAGCGGCACGTAAAGCTGCGGGGCGCCGCCAAGGGTGGTGGCGGAGAACTTGGCGACCGCGTCGAGGTATTCCTTCGGATCAAAACGGGGGAAGACGACCATGGTGGTCCCGCCCGAAATCATGTTGTTGAGATAACCGATCGTCCCCATGGCATGGAACCAGGGGACCACCACCAGGGAAACTTCCCGGTCCTGGACCACCTGCCGGTCCCGGGCCGGGTCGACCCCTTCCGGGTAGACCAGCTTCACCCGCTCATCCGCATCGATGTCGAGCTGGGCGCCGCTCATCCAGCAGCCGAACTGGAGGGTGTTTCGGACCACGTTGGCATGGGTGAGCATCACCCCCTTGGAAACCCCGGTGGTTCCCCCGGTGTAGGCGAGATGGGCGAGGTCGTTTTCGATGTCGATATCAATTGCCGGAACCGCCGGGTTGTGGCTTTTGATCAGTTCGGTCATGTCCAGGGTGTCCGGGACCGGAAGTTTTCCCAGGAGTTTGGTCGGGGCGACCACCGCGTTGTAGCAGTCGGCGATGCTGGTCGAAATCACCTGCCGGATGCCGGTTTCGGGGATGATCGACTGGATGCCCGGGTAGAGGAGATCGAGGGTGAGGAGCATGGCGGCGCCGGAATCGGTCAACTGGTGGAGCGCCTCCCGGGGGACAGGAGCGGGGATAACGGGGTGAAGACAGCACCGATCTTGAGCAGCCCGTAGTAGGCGATGGCGAACTGGGGACAGTTGGGGAGATGAATGGCCATCCGCTCCCCTTTTTTCAGACCCAGGGCGGAAAGGGCCGTGGCAAACCGGTCGACCAGGAGCTGGAGTTCCCCGTAGGTCAGGACCATTCCGCCGAAATGGATGGCGATCCGGTTCGGCACCCGCTCGGCCGTGTAGTCGAGAAACATGTGCACCGGCCGGTTCGGGTAGTTCAGGTGTTTCGGCCATCCTTCCGGCCAGCAGGCGTAGTTTTTTTCCATGGTCCCCCCTTGTTCGGTTGTGATTGGAATGAAACTGCCCGGACAGATTAGAGAAAATTATTTTTTATAGATAAAACAGGCGGCTCAAAACCACAAGCGGATTCAATGAGATCTGTCCCACTTACCACTTAAATAAGATCGTGTTTGGCGGCCAGGACTGCGGCCTGGGTCCTGTCGTTGACTGCCAGTTTGTTGAAGATGTGGATGACGTGGCTTTTAACTGTGTGCGGGCTGATGCGAAGCGTTTCCGAAATGTCGTTATTGGTGGCCCCGCCGGAAAGCAGCCGCAGCACCTCCTTTTCCCGGTCCGTCAGCGGCGGTTGTCCCAGCGGTTTTTCCGTTTCATCGGATTGCGGCCGGACCGGTTCGGCAACCGCAAACGCCCTTTCGGTTGTTTCTTCCCGCTTTTCGATATCCTTTTCGATCGTGACGGTTTCAACCAGGTTTCCGTGCGCGTCGTAGATCCGGTAGACCGCATACTCGTAAATCGGGGCCGCAAACCCGGGGCACTGATCCGGGGTCGCCGTTGCCTGGGCGATGGCCGCGGCAAATGCCATGCAGGTCAGATAACCGCACGTGCGGCAATTGCTCCGGGGAAGGAGCCGGTAGATTTCGATGACGGAGACCTCTCCCGTGGTCCGCCGTTTTCCAGTTCCCGGAAGGGAACCCAGTCGCCGGTCGCTTCCAGGCCGGCGCCGTGAAAGATATAGTCGACGACCGGCAGAACAACCCAGGAATTGATGTGCATGTCCGCCGCGATCTTCCCGTTTGCATCGAATTACCGAAACGAATAATTCCGGTTCTCGAAATTTAAATGTGGGAAACGATTCCTGAATTATGCCCCAAACCCCGGTTTCACGGCCGGGCCCTGTTTGCGGGGAGCGGCCTTTGCCAAGGCTTCACAGGAATATCCGGCCAGACCGGGATGTCACACAATTGCAGCACCACTGTCTTTTTCGATGACGGTAAGCATCAACCGTGGTGTGATTGTCGGAAGACCCGGGTCAGCTCAAAAAACGCATCTTTGACTAAGCCGATCATCGCCTGATTTGCCTCAAAAACTTAATTTAAAGTTATTTTTATTCAGCGACTTATGCGACCGGTATAACATTCTCTTAAAGATTTACATGAAGACCATGAAGACCATGAAGTTTTAAAATTAAAAAGTCCCTTCATGGAAATTCATGAGACCTTCATGTACTTCATGTTGAAAAATCTTGTTCAAAAAACATGAAACTCGCAGTTAGTAGCACAGTGCTCATCTGGCGCTCTGCTAAAGTTCAGCGGATGTTAAAATACTCACGTGTTTTTGCTCTCAGCCGCTCTTCCACCTGTCCTGCGCTCATGGATTGTGCCTCGCTGTATATTTCACGAGATATTTCAAGGAATCCCCGGAGGACTTGCGGGTCGAACTGGGTGGCATGGCGTTTCATTGTCTCGATGACCTCTTCATAGGGAAAGGCGGGTTTGTACGGACGTTTGGATGCAAGGGCATCAAAGACGTCGATTACTGAAAAAATTCGGGCCGCTTTCGGAATCTGTTCCCCTTTCAGACCGGAGGGATAACCGCTGCCATCGAATTTTTCGTGATGAAACTGGATGACATCCCGGCTGTCTTCCAGGAAAGGAATGTCTTTTATGATCTGCACGCCGGATTCCACGTGCAGTTGCATGGCCGCGAATTCCACTTCGCTGAGAGGGCCGGGCTTGAGCAGTACATCGTCTCGGACGCCGATCTTTCCCACATCGTGCAGCAGGGACCCCTTCATGAGGATTCTGATGCTATCCGGGGACATCTTCAAATGCTCTGCAAGCCGGATGCTGTAGTACGTGACGCGGAAGTTGTGCAGTTCGGTGTCGTTGTCTCTTTCCGCAATGGCTCTGCCAAGGACAAGAAGTGTGTACAAATTGCTCAGCAGCAACTTGCGGCCGGTTTGCTGGAGCCTGCGATAAGAGGTGGCCAGCAGAGGATAGAGCGCCAAGCCAAGGGTGGCAATGGTGCCGACAGTTATGAGCAGAGCCATCCGACGCCCTCTTCTCAGTATTCTTGCCCATTCCGGATCGATCTGCACCATGGCTTCGTAAAAACCCCGCGGCGCATCGGCGGAATATAGGGTTCCGGAAGTCTGAAGGTATATTCGATTGTTAACTTCCGTTAATTCATCATAGGGTTTTTCAGAAAAAAGCAGATCCGGAGAAAGGTTTGCGCGCCGGCGCACGGCCTCGGCTTCATGTTTATTCAAATATCTGAAGACAGATTCCCTTTCTGCATTATAGGCATCCAGCATCACAATGTTGAAGATAGACGGGGTTTGGTCGAGTCTGGCAATCAGGCGTTCGAAACCGTGTCGGTTTGATTTTTCGAAGCGCAAAGTTTCGTCTGCGAAGAGATCCCGGGTGGTTTTGCTTCCTTGAGCCATCAACTCTTTCCTGATTTGACGGGTTTGGAGGAAATAAACCGTCTCGCCCCAGAACAGAGACAATAAAAGCATGGCTATACTGATGCGCAGCACGAATCTGGCGCGAAGATCTATTCTCATGATACTTTCCGGTGCAACAGACTTTTTTTCGTGGAAAGCATTAGGCCAAGGCCGGAGGGGTTTGCAGTCATGCCATTTTTTTCACCATCCTGGTCACCTTTTCCGCTATTTGTGAGGGTCAGAAATTTAAACCCGTAAGCTTCCAGGAACCAATATCTATAGGAAATAAAGAAAACTCAATCTAACGTTTATTGAAGAATGCAACAGGATCATTCACATCAACCGAAATTCGTCAGAGATTCATCTTTTCTTATGCCCTTTGAAACGTTTTGCGGATAGGGATACTAATCCGTATGCGGGAATCCCTTTAAAATATTGTGGAATTTATGCGTGCTCCTGTCGTAGACCCGGTTGAACCGCACACGGAGCATCGATCGGCCGTCGAGTTCGACCGGGTCGATGCTTTTTTCTTCCATGGACACCTGCTTGATCAATACCCTCGTCTTCTCCCAGGTTTCACGCTCCACTACATATACGGTATACGGTTCTTTTGACCCTTCGAAGGACTCCAGCGGGGCGTACCCGTCCAGAAAGGTCCTGCCGATCCAGCGGGCGCACGCCTCCCGGTCAAGGTCGAATTCCTGGATGAAATTGGCGATCCGCAGGAACCGGTTGCGAAAATAGCGCTGGTGGAGATCGAAATCGATGATCAGGCCGTCCCGGATGTCCTCCAGGTCTTTGGCCGGGGTGACAAACTTTACAACCGTGTCGCCGTCGCCGGACTTCATCACGATCCCTTCTTTGTTTCGGTTGTTTAAATCCTTAAGCAGGTCACAGAGTTTTTCCATTTCGCGAACACTGTGTTTCCCAAGCAGGGGGATCGTCGGAAGCCGGTACTCTTCTATGAGCCGGCAGCGTTCAAGCGGAGACATGTTTTTGCCGTCCGGCGCCATGATGTCGAAGACAAACAGGTGAGCGCCCGGGGCAAGATCAGGGTCCCTCTGGGAATTGTACGGGTTGTCGCCGCAGATTTCGCCGCACAGGATCCGTTCGGGATGATCTGCAAAAAACCGATCGATTCCGTACGTCTCATTCCAGATGCCGACCCATTCCGTCGTGAACGGACAGATCATGCCGCCACGAGTCGCAGCCAGCAGCTTTTCGCCTATCTTGAAAATACGCACATTGTAGCCGTCGAGCTTTTCTTCGACGAAAAAGGGATCGCTGCCGAAAACATATCGAATGCCTGCAGCGAGCCTGTAAACCCGCTTGATATGCGGAAATGTAGGAATCTCGCGAATTTTCTGCTTTGTTTTTCCGTCTTTCAGCCCGATACTCCCCCGGGCCGCCCCTTTGCGGTCGCGTGTATACCGAAAATAAGAGATCCCCTCATATCGTAGTTCCTCGATGTCGGATTTAAATTCAGGCATTGGTCTCTCTCCCTGCATCATCGGCGAAGCGGTCGGCAAATTCCGAGGCGGAAAAGACCTCGATTCCGAGCGATTCCGCCATACTGTTTATTCCCTGGTCGACTGACAATACAGAGGCCGTCACTTCCTTTGCCAGCAGGACGACCTCGAGGTCCTCGACGCTGTCAATGATGCCGGTTCTGAGGGCGGTGCGGTAATGTTCCCGCAGCCAGCGAAGGTTGTCAGCCGGGATATTGCTCCTTTCCATGGCTTTTTCCGCCACGCGAAGTCCCTGGTTGACGCGCTTGCGCAAATCCCCGATAAACGAGTGCAGGATGACGGCGGGGACCTGGATGTTGTAGAGATCCGGAGCGCGCACCACGGACTGGCGCCGGAAACGGATCAGCACTTCGCTCTGGACAAAATTTGAAAGCTCCCGGAAAATGGAGACCGGCATAAAAAGCTCCAGGCTGCTTTTCCGGCAGATATCGAGGAATCCCTTTACGGCCTGCTCGGCATCCGTTCCGAAAAAACGTTGGGACTCGGGGTTGACGAATACACTTGTATCGATGACGAGGCGCATCGAGTTTACAGCTCCTGGTCAATTCAAGGCGAATTCTCGTTTAATCTAACCGTTTACTTTATAAAAGTGGGAAGAAGTTCGGGACCTGTCAAGGACCGGAGGTTTCGACTTGTCAAACAGGTTACTTGGTCAAATGTTTTAATCGTATGCCCGTTTATTTTTCACAACCGGTACTGCAATTACAATGAACCGGCTCAAAAAAATGCTGCTACTGCTATGGTAAGGAAATGCCATGTCTGAGATGATAAGACCGATTGCGGAATGGTGTGCGGCGATAATCGAGATGTGCGGTATCGGAATTATTGTTGTGCTTGCTTTCTACTCGATAGTATACGCCCTGTTCCACCTTTTAAAAGACGCCAGCGCCGAGAAGATTTTTCGGCAGACCCGCCAGCGCCTCGGCCATGGTATTCTGCTGGGTCTTGAATTTCTGGTCGCAGCCGACATCATTCATACCGTGGCCGTGGATTTGAGTTTCACGACCGTCGGCGTGCTTGCAATCATCGTCCTGATCCGAACGTTTCTAAGCTTTACACTGGATGTGGAATTGACCGGCCTGTGGCCGTGGCAGCAGGCAAAAACGCCCGAAGACACTAAATAGTGCCCGAACGAAAACCAGGATTTTTTCGTCAAGATCAAGGCCGGCGAAAAATTTAACCGCAGGAATCTGGACGTATTTTGAGGATTAAATTTTGAGCCGAACACAGATATTGGAGAAAAAGACGGGTTTCGTTCATGCACTAAATAGCTGGGCAAAATCTTCGACTTGTCTATACAGACGAACCTTTCCAGCGTTACAGGAAATCCGAACATGAATCTCAAATCCCTTTGCGTTTTTTGCGGATCACGCACAGGTGCGGATCCTTTTTACGGAAACACGGCCCGTGAATTCGGTACCCGGATCGCTCGATCCGGGTTGACTCTGGTTTACGGCGGGGGAAATGTGGGGCTGATGGGCATTATGGCCGATGCGGCGCTCGAGGCCGGTGGCCGGGTGGTCGGCGTGATACCGGAGCAACTGGTCCAAAGGGAAGAAGCCCACCAGGCCATTTCCGAGTTGCACGTTGTGGATATGATGCACGAACGAAAGGCGCTGATGGCCGAACTTGCTGACAACGACGGCATATCCATGGAAGGGATCATTTTTATCGGCATTCAGGACAGCGGCAAAACGTCTTTTTATCATCAGGAATTTCACCGGACCCATATCCGGTTGAGCATGGACATGCTCAAGACCCGCCACCGGGAAATGCTTCTGCTCGATGCCTGTATTGCCGCCAGACAGCCCGTGGTCATCGACAATACGAATATCACCCGGGCCGCCCGGGCGCCGTATATCGCAGCGTTCAAGCGCGGGGGCTTCGAAGTGAATGGCTATTTTTTCCGGGCAGACCCTACCGAATGCCTGGAGCGCAACAGGCGGCGGCCGGGGAAGCAGAAGATTGCTGCAGCCGGGGTTCTCGGCACGTTCAAACGGCTGGAAATTCCAACCTTTTCAGAAGGATTCGATCGAATATACCAGGTATCGATACGTGCAGAGGGCTTCGATGTTGAAGAATGGGACAAAAGCTCTTGATCGGATTTTAGAGATAATCAAACGGCAGAGGAGGGGATTTCGGGACAAAAAAAAGTGAGGCAACCCTGCTGCCGTATCATCTGTTTTACCGGATGACTTAGGCCAGTGGCTTTGCGTCCCACTCTTTCGGGTGGTTTGCTTTTCTCAATTAAGAAAATATTCACCACTCTCGAATCTGTCAAATGATCCGGCCGGATTTTTTACATTTTTTTTGGCATCTCGCGCGCCAACATTCATTAACTGGCCGTTTTCACATCTTTTCTGCCCGGTACGCGATCTTCCAGGCTGGCCATTTTTTTTCGGAAGGCGGCTGAGCCGCCTTCCGATTTTTATGCTGAACCGATGCCGGGGAAATTAAAAATCGACGCTTAGCGCTGCCGCAACACGAAATTCCTGCGGCATGTCCTCTTCATCGAACTCCCTGGTTTCAGGCGTGTAAGCCCCTGCAATATCGAGACGGGCAGCCCATAGATTAAGCCCGAGACCGGCGGTGAAAACGGGGTCGATATCGTCTTCCGCCAGGTTCGTGTAAACGCCGGCACGTAGCGCTAAAGTCCGAAACGCGTCCCACTCAAGTCCAAGGGAGGCATACTGGGTATCATAACCCTTGAAAGTCGTCTCATTTTTGGTCAGATCAAGATCGGCCTCGATGACCAGGGTCGGAAAAGGGATATACGCCACCCCCGCCCGCACCTGGGGATCAAGTTTGACATCGTCGACCTTGCGGTCGCGGAGGGTCTGCCCATTAGAAAGAGTCGTGGTCTGGTTGAAACCGTCAAATGACGGGGAATTGAGATTGCGGCCGAGCAAGCCGAACTGTACATATTTATAACGGCCCATAATCCCCAGGTCGATGCCGAAATTGGCCGATTCTTCATATTCCTCATCGATCTCTTTGAGCACCTCGTCTGCATCGTCATCGAAAACCAGGATCTGTGTGCCGTAAACCCGCCCCTTCATGAATTTTAAGGTGGTGCCGACCGACCAGTGGTTGTTGATCGCATAGCCGTAAGATATCGGAGCCTCAAGCACGCCGAAGCCGTCGAGCACAACGGTTGTCGTATTGTCGTCTGAAATGGTCAGATCCG
>JAGXHH010000190.1 GCA_024636355.1 Desulfobacteraceae bacterium
ACACGCAGGTCCGCCCCTACGGATGACCAGTCGTGTTGTAGGGGCGGACCTGCGTGTCCGCCCTGGTTGCATGGAAACGAAAAATGACGGTTGAAACCCGCTATCTAAAGACACTTTCGGGATTTATGCGTTGGTTTAGCTGAATAGTGAACAGCGCCAAATCGTAGGTCGGGATTCACATCCCGACAATGGTGTTATTCCTTTTAAGTTCAGTGGTAATCATGGGTTCCCTGAATAACGGGAATACCGGTTTTGGCCTCGACAATTTGAGCCAGTTCATCGGCGTTCGTATACGGGCATCCCGGTTTGGCGTTCACCAGGCACGAACTCAGGTAAACGGCGTCCGGCTTGATTTCGGAAAGCTTCGCAGCCATGCCGACGGTAGGGACCACCGCCCGGCCCGGGCATTCACACCGGATAAACGCCACTGTTTGAGACGGTTCCCCAAACTTGCCGTCGCCCATTGCCGCCGCTTTAAGACACCGCCACTCCCCCGGGCATCCGTAACCGCTGTCCATATAGGCACCGCAACCGATTATCGCAACTTTCTGCATATCAATCTCCTTGCTGCTCCGGCCTTGAATCCGGAAACGCTTTGAATTCTTATAAAAGGATTAACATCCATGTCGGGATGTGAATCCCGACCTACGATTTGGTATCCCTTGGATTCACATTCGACTGTCGTTACACAACACCATCAATTTCTGCCGGCAGCAGCTTCCCGGCCCGGCACAACCGCTGTGCCCGCTCTGTGTTCTCCGTGGTTGGTTTTGCTTTTTACCAAATCACCTTTAATTTCGAAAATCTGGTTATCCGGAAAACTCCAGTTAATGATTTCTCTCGCAGAGCCGCTGAGGACGCGGAGAGTTTCTCTGCGCTCCCGGCATCCGCCGGGATAACGGATTTCTTGTTTTTTGAACAAGATTTTAAAATTTTATAACATGAAGTACATGAAGATCCATGAAGGGATTTTGGATGTCATCGAATTCTACGGCCATTCATCGCTTTTCTTCTTACTCTTGATCTTAATCCTGATCTTACTCTTAATCTGATTTTTGATGGATCTTGATTACAGCTTACGTGAAAAAATCAGAAGGACAATTAAGAGCAAGAATGAACGGCTGTCAGATTGAGCCTAAGCACCAGAATTTAACCAGTAAGCGCAAGCCGCTGTTCCAAGGCCCAAATTAGAAAAAGTAATGCCATGTCGCCTGAATTTCGAATACATCATAGGGGTCGATTTCTTCCCACCCGGCCTCAAGCATCAGGTGATTGTTCGTGCTGATCCTGAAATTGCTCACCGCGCCTGCGGTATAGTGCGTGTGGGTATCGCCGAGGGCAAATCGCAGGGCCCGGCCGTAGAGATGCAGTTTCCACGAAGGGGTCACGTCGATAATCGTTCCGATCGAACCGCCGCCGCCAATCGCGTAATCGGCGTCCATCTTCCCGCTGATATCGCCTTCGGCCTCGGCCAGGACATATCCGAGTCCCAGGTACGGCCTTCGGATCGAATACCCCGCACCGCCGTTTAACCGGTAATACAAGGTTTCATCCGTTTCGTCCTTCAGCGGCTTCCGGTGCCAGCCGGTATTGACCATCCAGGAGAGCGATGAAAAAAAGGCATCGACCGGGGATAGCGAAACGATATCGATAATGTCGAACTGTTCGAGGGCCAGCCGATCCTTTTCCGGATAAAACCGGCCCCGGAGATCCCCGAATTCGATCTGCGCCCCCTGGTGGCTGATATAATCCATATCCGTAAGATCGGTTAACGCCGCGCGCAGCCGCAGTTCCCAGAACACATCGCCTTCTTTCACGCCGGCACCCAACCCGAAACGTCGGGATTCGTGCCCCTGTTCAGGATACGGCGGCACCGGAATGCTGTCTTCCGGGTTATTTTCAGAACGGCCGAGCCGGCTGCGCACCCTTAAAATACCGAGCAGCTGCTCACGATAATCCGCCTTATCAAGATTCCTCTTGATGAACCGGTACTGGAGCAATTCACCGGCAAGATCGAGCACCCGAATTTTTTCTTCCCGTTCCAGCCCACTTTCCGGAATACTCTCCGGGGTGACCTTTCCGTCTATGAGCCCCATCACCGTTTCCACCTGGATTTCGTCCATTATATCGATCAGGTGCGAAATCCGGGTCGCTTTGGCCGGCCGGTATTCCACACCGGAAATCAGCCCTTCTTTCCGGACGGCTTTAACGGTATCGATCGGAATGGCGGCAAAATGGAATTGACTGGTCAGGCGCACCGTCGGCCGGGCGGCTTCCAGCAGGTAGAGCAGGCTGTAGGAGCAGTTTTCATCGAAAAAATAGTAATCGGTGTAAATCTGGTCGAGCTCCCGGATATGGCGGACCATCCGCCGGAGCTCCTCTCTTGTCAGGTTCAGCTTGTATTCCCAGATATCGCGCTGGTTGATGTCGCTGTATTCCTGGATTTTCTTGTAATAGGGGGTGACGGAATAGTAGCCTTTGAACATACCGGTAAGGCCGTTTACCGCCAGCATCAGTCCGTCGTTTCCCTCGGTGTAGGCGGCAAAATTAACCGCATTCGACAGGCGCTTGTTCGTATAAGCCGTATCGATGTTAAGCAGGGTATGGCCGAACATGGAGGCCGGGTTGTTCATATAATAGGTGGGAAAAATCAGGCTGGCGGCTTTGGGGTCGATCTGGTCGATATCCGGGCAGGTCTTTTCCGCAAAACAATTCGGATACGCCCCGCCCAGTTCTTCTTCCAGCCAGCCGAAACGGCCATAGAAGCGGCAGACGGCACCTTCTTCAGCTTCGGGGCCGAAAAGCAGACGGATCGTGGCCTCAAGCTCGGCCTGGGGTTCGGTTTTGCCGTTTTCGGCCACAAAAAAACGGGGATCGTCAACTTGGCTTTCGACCCCGAACAAGGTCTTTTCATAGTGCAGGAGAATATGCCAGTAGCGGTCCTCATGGAGGCGTTTCTCCCGGGCCGTTGAGATCAGGCGGTCCACGCTGCACAAATTCTTCGCCTGGGCGAGGGGGGACAAAAAAAAAGCCAGAACCAGAACGACCGGGAAAATACGCCAGAAAAGCGATACGGTGTCCGAAGAACCGGCACCGTATCGCTTTCTGGCATAAGGAGGCGTACCGAATCGGCTAGATGGTGTCAAGAATTTGGGAAATCTCATTCACGACGTTATCATTGGTGACATCCGCACTGATATAGATCCGGTCGAAATTCTGCTGCAGGGTGGAGTAGAAAATGGGCCGTTTTTCTTCCGGGATGGCTGCGATTTCCGCCAGTGCATCCAGCGATTCGCCGTTGCCCTGGGCAATGTCGACCGCAAGAGCATCCATGTTGTCGGCCACAAAGATGTTCATCTGTTCGAGCACGGCCAGCGACTGCGGCTCACCGCATCCCAGCGTCCCCGAAGTCATGGCGAATGTCTGGTTGCCGCAAAGCCCGTTTAAGAAGGTTCCGACCAATTTCCAGATCAGGCCGGTTTCCTGGCCGATGGCATATCCGCCGAGACCACAGCCACAATCTTCACGCACCGTATGAACTCCCTGGGCGGCGGCCATTCCCGCACTGCCGATCAGCATCATACATACAAAAACCGCTATAATCATTTTCTTCATTATGTACCTCCTTTTACTTTGATACATTAAACCGTTTGTCAACTATTGAAAAACGGCAGACTATATGGAACCGCTACAAAAAGAGTAACGGCAGATCGTGTTTGTTTCAAACAGAACATCCCGAAAAAATCGGTACGTAAGGGGTTCGAAACGCAGAATCAATCCCTGTTTATACTTAAGGCATTATCACATTATTTTTCTTCAAGCGAGCACATTTTCCATAGGGGATGCGGAAGGTTCACAATACCGGTTCCGCCGAAATTCTACTCACCGAGATTTTTAGCGGCAAATTCCCAATCAATAAGATTTTCAATAACAGCGTCCACATATTCGGCGCGACGATTCTGATAATCGAGGTAGTAGGCATGCTCCCACACATCGATAGTGATCAGCGGGGTCATCCCCTTTGCCAGGGGATTCTCGGCGTCCTCGGTGCTGATCGCCTTTAATGTGTCGCCATCCTTTATGAGCCAGGCATATCCCGTACCGAACTGATCCTTGGCGGCCTGGCCCAGCTGTTTTTTACAGTCCTCAAAACTTCCGAAAGACGCCTCTATTTTCTTCATCAGGTTTTTCGGCGGTTTCCGGCCGCCGTCGGGACGCATGCTTTTCCAATAGAAGGTGTGGTTCCAGATTTGCGCCGTATTGTTGTAAATCCCCTCTTCTTTGCCCGATTTCCCGGCCGTGTTGAGCATAATTTCTTCCAGTGTCATCTTTTCGTATTTCGTACCCTTGACCAGCTTATTGGCTTTATCGACATACCCCTGATGGTGTTTGCCATAATGCAGTTTCAACGTTTTAGATGATATATGCGGCTCCAGGGCATCTTCTGCATACGGCAGCGGCGGAAGAGAAAAGGGCGGTTTTTTCGCCGCCCAGGCAATTCCGGGGATTCCGCCCGCCACCATGAAAAGCGAAGCGCCGGCGGATGCCGTCAGAAAACCGCGGCGCGTCAACAACGGGCTATCGGGCATCTCTTTTGGATTCATGTTTGAACTCATGTCGCCTCCTTAGAAAATTTATATGATTTCATGCTACCTTCTTTGAAAGACTGCGTGTACTCACACTATTTTTAAAAAGGTGTGCGCCATTTTTCACCTTGTCAAGAAAGGCCGCTTTTTTCCTTTACACTTCGGAGAAGACCCCATCTCCATGCAATACCGCTCCACTCGATCGCTTCACCAAAGGATCGGCTCTTGTCATGCCGGGGATTATCGGTTAAAAGAAATTTTATTTTGATCTTCAGGCGACCGGGACACCCCGGCAGGACTAAGAAAAAAACAGATACGGAAAACACCCATGATTACCTTGCTCGACTATGGCGCCGGAAACGTGCGCAGCGTGATCAACGCCATTGAAAAACTGGGGGAAAGCGTCCATGTGGCGGCATCGCCTGACGAAATCCGGGCGGCGGAAAAACTGGTTTTCCCGGGGGTCGGCAATTTCGGCCGCATGATGGAAGTGCTCCGGGATAACGGCTACGTGGATGCCCTATTAAATTACCTCAACGCCGACCGGCCGTTTCTCGGCATCTGCCTGGGACTCCAGGCCCTTTTCGACAGCAGCGAGGAAGCACCGGGTGTCCGGGGGCTCGGCTTTATCCCCGGAACGGTCCGGCGCTTTGACGTCGATCTTTCCGTCCCGCACATCGGATGGAACGGCATTGCCATTCAGAAGAATGCGCACCTGTTTGACGGGATGACCGGGGATGAAAAATTCTATTTTGTCCATTCGTACCATGTCGTGCCGAAAAATTCGGACGATATCCTGACGAAAACGGATTACGGCATCGAATTTGTCAGCAGCATCGCCCGGAAAAACGTCTGCGCCACCCAGTTTCACCCGGAAAAAAGCGGTCCGGCCGGACTGGCCGTCTTTCAAAATTTCCTCAAACCCGCCGCCGGCGCCTCCGCTCCTGTCCGCAAAAGCGGCAAAACCCGTCTGGCCAAGCGAATTGTCGCCTGCCTGGACGTGCGTGCAAACGATAATGGCGACCTGGTGGTCACCAAGGGCGACCAGTACGACGTGCGCGAAAAAGGTGAAGTGCGCAACCTGGGCAAACCGGTGGAACTCGCCCGGCGGTATTACGAGGAAGGGGCCGATGAGATCACGTTTTTAAACATCACCGGCTACCGGGATTTTCCGCTGGAAGACATGCCGATGCTCGAAGTGCTCCGGCAGACCTCCACAAATGTGTTCGTCCCCCTGACTATCGGCGGCGGCATCCGGCAGTACACGGACAAAGACGGCAAGCGGTACTCGTCCCTGGAAGTCGCCTCCGAATATTTCCGATCGGGCGCGGACAAGATTTCGATCGGCAGCGATGCCGTGATGATCGTGGAAGATTTCCTGCAAACGGGCAAAAAAACCGGGGAAAGCGCCATCGAGCAGATTTCCCAAGTCTACGGCAACCAAGCGGTGGTCATCTCCATCGACCCCCGGCGGGTCTACGTGCAAAGCCCGGAAGGCCTGCCCCAGCATGTCATTGAAACGGCAATCCCCGGTCCCAACGGGGAAACATACTGCTGGTTTCAATGCACCATCAAGGGGGGGCGCGAAGGGCGCCCGGTCGATGCGGTCACCCTGGCCAAGGTCTGCGAACAGCTCGGGGCCGGGGAAATCCTGCTCAATTCCATCGACCGGGACGGCACCAATTCGGGTTTTGACATCGAACTGATCCGTGCAGTCTCCGAGGCGGTATCCATCCCGGTCATCGCCTCTTCCGGGGCCGGCAATGCCGGACATTTCCAAGAGGTCTTCGAAAAAACAAGCGCCGAAGCCGCCCTTGCGGCCGGAATTTTCCACCGAAGGGAAGTGCCGATTTCGGAGGTGAAGGCGTTCTTAGAGGAAAAAGTTGAGATAAGGAAAGGTTGAAAAAGAAGTTCAGGGTTCAAGGTTCAAAGTTCAAGGTTGAAAAGCAGGAAACGGTGTGGTTGTGTAGGTCGGGATTCACATCCCGACGCCCTTTTCCACGATAGCGGAATACTATTGTGGGAAACGAAAATCCGACACATAGCGGGGGCCGGATCTTTCCGAGGTCAAAAGCCGTGCACGTGCACGAGCACGTGTACGTTCACGTGCACGATAAAAACAGGGCATTCAATACTGGCAGGCATGTTCAATTTCCTTCGGGTTTGAACCCTGAACCTTGAACCTTGAACCCTAAACTCTGGCAGCCATGTGCAAATTCCCGGGTTTTCAACCTTGAACCGTGAACCTTGAACCCTGAACCTTCTTTTTCTATGACCAACCGGCTTCAACAACTGGGACCACGGCAGCGGCGGGGGGAGTCGATCGGCATGTATGCGGTCTGCTCGTCGCACCCTGTGGTGCTCGAGACCGCCCTGCTGCAGGCAGCGGCTGACGGCAGTGAGCTGCTCATCGAGGCGACCTGCAACCAGGTCAACCAGGACGGCGGGTATACCGGCATGTCCCCGGCCGGCTTTGTCGATTATGTCCGAGGGCTTGCGAGAAAAACCGGGTTTTCCGAAGACCGACTGTTCATCGGTGGCGATCACCTGGGTCCCCATGCCTGGCGAAATGAAACGGCTGCGCCGGCCATGGAAAAAGCACAGAAACTGGTCCGCGATTGTGTGGCGGCCGGGTATGCGAAAATTCACCTGGATGCCGGCATGCCGCTTGCCGATGATGATTCGGGGTCCCTGCCGATGGAACTCTCGGCGGCCCGGGCGGCCCTGCTGTGCCGGGCGGCGGAAAACGCCCGCAGCGAACGATGGCGAAATACCGACTGGCCGGTCTACGTGATCGGCGCCGAAGCTCCTACCCCGGGAGGCTCGCTGGAAAATGGGGTTCAGGTGCCGGTAACAGCGCCTGAAGCGGTGGCCGATTTCCTGGAAATCTGCCGGCGGCATTTTTTCCGGGCCGGGCTTGAAGACGCCTGGCAACGGGTGACGGCAATGGTGGTCCAGCCGGGTGTCGATTTCGGAAACAGGTGCTTTGCCCCCTATGATGGCGAAAAATGCGCGGCATTGTCCAGGTGCCATGATCAATTGCCCCACCGGATGACCTTCGAGATCCATGGCACCGATTTTCAGTCGCCCGACGCCCTGACCCGGATGGTGACCGATCACTTCGCCCTGCTCAAGACCGGACCGGCGCTGACCTTTGCGTTCCGGGAGGCCGTTTTCGGCCTGGCCCGTATCGAATCCGAATGGCTGGGGGACCGTAAAGGAGTGGTGATTTCCGATTTCCGCCGCGTCATCGACGACCAGATGCTAAAAACTCCCAAATACTGGAAGTCGCACTTCACCGAAACCGGACCGGATGCCGCCTGGCAGCGGGCGTTTGGTTTTCTGGACCGTATCCGCTACTACTGGACGTATTCGGCCGTTGAATCCGCCCTGTCCCGACTTATCGCCAACCTGTCTGACCCGATTCCGCTCCCCCTGATCAGCCAGTACCTTCCCGAATCGTATGCGGCGGTCGTCTCCGGCGCTCTTGCCAATGACCCGATGTCAATGATCCGTCACCGGATTCGAAGTGCCCTGCTGCCTTATGTCCGGAGCTGCCGGATGGGTTCCTGATCCGAATACGCCTCTACGCGGTCAACAGGCGGCGCAGCAACAACGACTGCATATCACGGCGCCCGTCGACAATCAGCAGAACATAAACGTTGCTGTCAACAACCCGGTAAATGATGCGGTACGGTTTAAAGAAAATCTCGCGATATTCATGAATTCCCAACGCCAACAGCTCTTTTGGATAGGCGCCCCGCTCCGGAAACTCGGACAATTTGGTTAAGGCATCCTCTATCTGCTCCAGAACATGGTCCGCTTTTTGCGGCGCATCGTGCACGGCAATGTAGTCATAAAGTTCTTCCAGATCACGTGCTGCGTCATTGGTCAGCAGAACCGCATACAGCATCACGAAGGTTCACGCTTTTCGCGCAAACGTTTTATCACGCTATCCGCGGACAGAACCTTGCCTTCCTCAACCTGACGCATTCCAAGTGCAAGGATTTTCAATAGCGCCATTGTCTGCTGCGTTTGTTCATAGCTCTCGATATCCTGAATAACGACCTTGGCTTCGCCATTCTGGGTGATGACCAGTGGCTCCCGCTGTTCGCCCAACGTTCTAACAATTTCAGCGGCATGGGCCTTCAGGTAACTGATCGGCTTAATTCGGCGAGACAATTTCATGAGAACACCTCCTTAGTGATGACCAAATATAGTCTGAAAACAGGTCATGTGTCAAGGAAATCTGTCCCCCCCGCCGTAGTCGAAAGCAAAAAACAAACAACCTGCAAACCCATTATTGGCTGCATGCGCTATACGCCGTACTTTTCCTTAAAGTCATCGAGCATGGCATGATATTGTTCGTGCTTGCCTTCTCCGATGATGTCGCGTTCGATCCGTTCGAATCCGTCGGTCAATTCGGTTTCCTGCTCTTCGGTCAGGCGCTGGTCGGCCATCTGGAACAGGACCTGATCCTCTTTTTCGATATGCCGGCGGAGCAGTTGAATGTATCCCTGCGCATGTTTTTCGAATTCAACTGTCGGCCCCTGATGGTCGTCCCGCAGTTCATTTAAGGCTGTCGCCATGCTGCGGATGTGACTGCGGCCCAGATCGTGTTCGTCGAGCAGCACACCGATGGGACCGCCCTGGCGCAAAACGCCCACACGTTCGAGAGCCGGGAAGAGGACGTTTTCTTCCTTGCCATGATGACACGTGTCGGCAAAGGTCTTAAAAAAATCGATGAGGGCTTCGGCATCCCGGTGTGTCTCCGGATCGCCGCTGGACGCGATCCGATCCGCAATGCTTTCAAGAACGGCCAGGGCGGTTTCAATGCCGCGGTGTTCCGCTTTCAGTTCGTCAATAGGATTCATTACCGGTACTCCTTTTTGAAAATGTCCGGGCGGCAACTCCTTCTCGGCCGCCGCCATTTGCGTCCGTCCCGTCATTAACAGGTCGCATGCATACACTGGCCTGGCATTGCGCCTGTTGTCAGAATATAATCCCGTAAGCAGGCGAATCAAAATGCCGCGAACGCTCGGCACAACCCGTTCACGTGAGCTGTCCGGCTATTCGCATTCCATTTGATTAATTGATAAAAATCATTTTTGTAATATTCGCATGGTTCTGTAGTTTTTTTATCTCCAACAAGTTGATCAAAAAAAAGCGGTTCGGGAAAAAAAATAATTTACTTTAACGTCAACTATGTTTTACAGTAGCCTTCTTTTTTTCCACCATTTTTTTGAACCGGTGGAAAATATTACTATTGTGTGCGCGCGACCTGTTCCGGCCGACTGTAATTGTACCGTCCACCTGTTGATCGGATCGGGTTCGAACTCAAGGTGTGTTAACCCCAAAAAACATGTTAAAGAATAGCTATGCGAGACGATATCATTGAAATCAGGTGGCACGGCCGTGGCGGACAAGGCGCCATTACCGCTGCCAAGATCGTAGCAAATGCGGCTTTTCATTCCGGGTACAGCGGCGTGGTCATGGCCCCGACTTTCGGCACCGAACGCCGGGGGGCCCCGGTTTTGACATCCCTGAAGTTTGCACGGACGAAAATCTACGATTTGTCGCCTATCACGGAACCCGACATGGTGATCGTGCTCGATCACCTGCTGGTCGAAGAAGTCGATGTAGCCGCCGGCCTCAAGCCGGGAGGCCTGGTGATCATCAATTCGCCGAAGCCCCCGGAGTCATTCAATTTCCCCGGCATGCGGGTGGCTACAGCCGATGTCACCAGCATTGCAGGGCATGCGGGTCTGCCCACCGGCATCGTCAATACCGGCATCATCGGGGCGTTCGGCAAGGCATCGGGGCTTATCGATATCGATACGCTCACCAAAGAAATTGAGGTGGAATTTGCGGGAAAGCATCCGGAAAAAAATGCGGCTGCAGCCCGGGTCACCTACGAAAATACGCGTGTTCTGGAGACAGGAAAATGAAAGACGAAAAATTCGGCTGCCGTAAATCTTACAGCGAGCCGGGGCCGGGCGACGGCGGCCGGACCGGGTCATGGCGGGTACTGCGGCCGGTCATCGATTTGACGAAATGCATTCCCGCCAAAAAAAATAAGCCGGCCTGCTTTACCTGCTGGCTTTACTGCCCGGACGGGGTGATTTCCAAAACAGTGCCGCCGACCATTGATTACGAATACTGCAAGGGTTGTGAAATCTGCGCGGAAGAGTGCCCGGTCGGGGCGATTACCATGATTGAAGAATCAATTTTAATCATGGAGGAGGAAGAATAGCCCTATGCATATTATCGAATCCGGCAACGTGGCCGCAGCCCTCGGGGTAAAACTCGCCGGCGTCCAGGTGATTGCCGCCTATCCCATTACGCCCCAGACCCCGCTGACCGAAAAGCTCTCCGAACTCGTCGACAGCGGCGATATGAAGGCCGAATACATCCCGGTGGAAAGCGAACACAGCGCCCTTTCCGTCTGCATTGCGGCCTCGAGTGCGGGGTCGCGTACCTTTACCGCCACGAGCGCCAACGGCCTGCTCTACATGAACGAGCAGCTGCACTGGGCTGCCGGCGCCCGGCTGCCGATCGTCATGTGCGTGGTCAACCGGGGCGTCGGCGCCCCCTGGACCGTCTGGAACGACCACCAGGACGCCATCTCCCAGCGCGATACCGGGTGGATCCAGCTCTATGCCTGTGACCATCAGCAGATCATCGACACCGTTTTAAAAGCGTTCTGCCTGGCCGAAACGGTCAGTTCACCGGTCATGGTCTGCTATGACGGCTATATCCTGTCGCACACCTATATGCCGTTCGAAATTCCGCACGAGGACGCGGTGCAGCAGTTTCTGCCGCCGTTTACACCCGAATACAAGCTCGATCCGAAATTTCCGGCAAATCTCAATACCGTGACACTGCCGGACCCGCGTCCCGACGTGCGCGGCGAACTCGCCCCGGGATACATGGAAATCCGGCACAACCTGCACATGGACATGCGCCGGAGCCTGGATGTCATCGCCGATATCGAAACGAAATTTACGGATGTTTTCGGCCGCGGCGGCACCCCTTTCATTGAACCGTACCGCTGCGAGGACGCCGATTACGTCGCGGTCTGCCTCGGATCACTCTCCTATCATCTCCGGGATGTGATCGATATGCTCCGCGAAGAGGGAGTGGCCATCGGCGTGGCCGGCCTCCGGGTTTACCGGCCGTTTCCGGATCAGGCCATCCGGGACGCCTTTTCCCATAAGAAAGGATTGATCGTCTTTGAAAAGGCGCTCAGCTACGGATACGAAGGCCCATTGTACGCCGATATCAAAGCCGCGCTCTATGCGGTTTCCGATCGTCCGACAGTCCGCAATTACATCCTGGGCCTGGGCGGACGGGAAATCAAAACTACCCAGCTTGCTGCCGCCCTGCGCGAGTCCTGCCAGGTATCGGCAGGTTCTACGGATGTGCCGGAATTTATCGGGCTCAAGATGTGAGAAAAGAAAGAATTCAGGAGTCAGAATCCAGGAGCCAGAAGGAAATTTCAAATTCTGGCTTTTGGCATAAAAACATAAGATCATGAAATTGGAAACGGTTGCTTAACCACAGAGGACGCAGAGATCACAAAGATGACGGGGTTATAATAAAAAAGGCTTTTCTCTGCGACCTCTGTGCTCTCTGTGGTTAAAAAAAAGCGGGCATATCCAATTTATTTTCGATTAGAAACGCAGGTTTTCAAAACTTCAATAATGTAACAGGTACCGATTATGGCTGAACAAACCACCATTTTAAATCTTACCGACGAGGAATTCGTTCATCCGGGCAATCGGGCATGTTCCGGGTGCGGGCTGAGCATTGTTTATCGCGTCGGGTTAAAGGCACTGGGGCGCGATACGATTCTGGTCGTCCCACCCAGCTGCCTGACCGTCCTCCAGGGGCTCTATCCGATTGCCGCCACCCAGCTGCCCTGCTTAAACGTCACCTTTGCGTCGACAGCTGCCGCTGCGACCGGTGTCTTAGGGGCATTGCGGGCACAGGGGCGGGAAAAGACCACCGTTGCGGCCTGGGCCGGCGACGGGGGGACCAGCGACATCGGCCTCCAGGCGTTGTCCGGGGCGTGCGAACGGGGCGAAGACCTTATCTATCTCTGCTATGATAATGAAGCGTACATGAACACCGGGGTGCAGCGCTCGGGCACCACTCCCCGGCACGTGATCACCACCACCACCCCGATTACCGGCAAGCACCAGAAGAAAAAGGATGTGCCGGCCATCATCGCCGCCCATGGCATTGACTTTGTGGCTACCGCTTCGGCGGCCTATCCGCTCGACCTCTTTGACAAGATCAAGGCGGCAAAACAGATTTCCGGGCCGCGCTACCTGCACATTCACACTCCTTGCCCCGCGGGGTGGGGTTTTTCCTCCCGCTACAGCGTTAAAATCGGGCGACTGGCGGTCGAAACCGGGCTATTCGATCTTTACGTCATAGAAAACGGCCAGTTCCGACTGACCGGCCAGTCTCAGAAAATGCTGGGCAAAAAACGGCTGCCGGTGATCGCCTATTTTAAAACTCAGTCCCGGTTCCGCGGAATGACCGAGGACCAGGTCGCCCAAATCCAGAGCGAAGTCGATGCAAAATGGGCCGGGTACGAAAAAATGATGGGGGAAGAAGCCGGCTGTTAATACCCCGGCTCCTGCCGCAATCTGCCAGAAATAAAAAAGACGACCCGGTCAATTGATACGGGTCGTCTTTTTTTATGGTTTTTTGTAACTATTCATCTGATAAAAGTTATTGGGCATGGGAACCCGATCAGATTTCCGGTACATGGCCGATGCGCTTCCTTCGTCAGCACATCCTATAACCAAGGCTTCAAGCCCATCACTGGAGCGAATCGGATAACCAGAATCTGAAAATATTAGCTGAATAGTTACGTTTTTTTTACATGAAGTACATGAAGATCCATGAAGGATTTTTTAATTTTAAACCTTCATGTTCTTCATGGTCTTCATGTATATCAAACCGCTTAAAAATAATCTCTGTGTTCGCAGTTTGTTTGCTCCTTACGAATTCATTTCTATCTTCCCGCCCTTATCTACCCCTCGAATACCACCGCCAATATCGTCGCCTTTCCTTTTTTGGCTGCCACCATGTGGGGCGTTGTCGACAGATAATAGACACTGTCGCCCGGTTCGAGTTCAAACTGGTCCTGGTCGATTTTGACCACTACCGCGTGATCGAGCACGTAGATGAACTCTTCGCCGTCATGGACGGACATTTCCTGTTCCGGGTTCTCCTCGAGTTCAACGATCAAAGATTCCATACGCCGTCCCTGGACTTCCGGGGCCAGGCTCTGGTAGGTGTAGAGTTTCTTCCCCTTCTGTGATGTCGAGCGGGAAACGAGTTTGCGTTCGCCTCTGCGGGTAATGGAATACAGCCGGTTGCCCACCCCGGAGACCAGGCGGGAAAAGGCGCTGTCGAGTGCTTTGGACAACTTCACCAGGGCGCCGAGCTGGGGCTGGATTTCATTCTTCTCAATTTTTTTCAGAAGTTCGACATCAAAGCCGGTTAAATTCGCCATTTTTTCAAACGACAGCCCTTTTTCCTCCCGGATGGTGCGGATACGATCCCCGATGGCGGCAATATCGATTTCTTCATCACGTGTTTCCGTTATCTTCCCAGTCAGCACTTCATACCGATCACCGTCTATACTCATGGCACGCTCCTTTTTTTTCGGGTTAGTCGTTAACTCGGATTGGACGTTAAACGTTGATTTACCATTGCCTCTTCTTATTTTTAATCGTCCGGCCGGCGAATATCAAGCAAATTCACCTGAACGTAAAGATTGGAATACGGCAACAGGTCTTTTGTTGACCAGAACGAACAGCTGTTTTCTGCCTATTCACTTGATGCCGGCAGCGGTTTATTCTATGATGGCGTCGTAAAAAGTTCCATCTACTGCGTTGTAGTAATTTTTCATCCGCTCAAAATACTACATGCATGCCTTCGCGTATGAAAAATCACTACGCCTTGTATATGGAACGTTTTACTTAGCCATCCCATTCCGTGAGTTTACAGGAGCATCAATCTTACGGTGCATTATTCCACTTATCAGACAAACACAGAAGGATCCGAAACATTATGACAGACGCGCTATACCGGACCTGGCTGGGCGAGCAGCTGGGGCACCGCACGGTCGAAAATTTGAAAAAACACGGATTTGGCGCTCATTTCGTTGCCAATGTCGAAGATGCCGGGGACCTGATCATCGAAATGGTCCAGAGGTTCACCACTTTCGGCTTCGGCGGTTCTTCAACGACCCGGGCGCTCGATCTGCCCGCAAAACTCGATCGGATGGGCAAGACGGTTTTTGATCACTGGGATCCGCCCCAGGACGCCTCGGATATGGAACTCCGGTTGAAACAGGGGCGGGCGGATTGCTTTATCTGCAGTGCGAACGCCATTGCCGCAACAGGTGAGATCGTCAATGTCGACGGTGTGGGCAACCGGACCAATGCCATGACTTTCGGATGCCCCCATGTCATTATCGCCGCCGGAATCAATAAAGTGACCTGCGATCTGGATACGGCGCTGCGCCGGGTCCGGGAAGTCGCGGCCCCCATGCGGGCAAAAAGTCTGAACATGGCCACCCCCTGTGTGGAAACCGGCTTCTGTTCGGATTGCAATGCCCCCCAGCGCATCTGCCGTATTACGACCATTTTGCACCGAAAACCGATGATGACCGATGTGACGGTAATATTGATCAACCAGACAATAGGGTATTGATTCCAGAGTCGATCGCGAACGCCGCACCTAACCGCAGTTACTGGAGATCGGATGCTTTCACTGCCCGGATACATGCTTTCGGAAAAAATTTATGAAAGCCCGAAGACGATCATCTACCGGGGGTACCGGACTACGGGAGACCAGCAGCCGATTATTATCAAGCAATTGAATCGGACTCATCCGGGAGCATTCGAACTGGCCCGTTTCGAAAGGGAATACGATATTGCCCGCAAATTCGATGAACCCGGTATTGTCGAATGCCTCGGCCTGGAACGGATCGACAACCGTCCAGCCATTGTTTTTAAAGACATCCAGGGCATTTCACTGAATTTGATCGATCAGCTCCATCGGCTGAACCTGACGGCCCTTCTGGAACTTGCGATTAAAATTGCCGCGGCCATGGCGACAATTCATCGCCGGGGAATCATACACAAGGATCTTAATCCGTCGAATATCATCTGGAACCGGAAAACCGGCGACATCAACATCATCGATTTCGGCATTTCCTCTGAACTGGCCCGGGAAACGCAGCAGACGGCAAACCCGGATGTACTCGAAGGAACGCTTGCCTACATATCGCCGGAACAGACCGGCCGGATGAACCGCAGCATTGATTACCGGACCGATATGTATTCTTTCGGGGTTACCCTCTATGAATTGCTGACCGGCATGCTGCCATTTCGCACGAGTGACTCCCTGGAACTCGTACACGCCCACATCGCCGTAAACCCGGCACCACCCCAGGAGTTAAGGCCGGATTTCCCACCGGCGCTCTTTGATATTATCCGGAAACTGATGACCAAAAACGCCGAAGACCGATATCAGAGCGCACGGGGCGTTATCTCCGACCTCTCCCATTGCCTTGCTGAAATCAAACGCCACGGCACCGTTGCCCCTTTTACCGTGGCCCAAAATGATCATTCCGACAATTTCTTCATTCCCCAGACGATATATGGCCGCCAATCCGAACTCAATGCACTGCTGGAGGCCTATGACCGGGTCTGCAAAGGCACGCCCGAACTGGTGCTGGTTTCGGGATATCCCGGCATCGGCAAGACGGTACTGATACAGGAGATCCAGAAGTCGCTGGCCGTGGACAACGGATATTTCATCTCCGGCAAATTCGAACAGTATAAACGCTATATACCGTTTGCCTGCCTGATTGACGCATTTTCGGAACTCATCCGCCAGCTGCTGACCGAAAGCAGTGAACGAATTTCCCGGCATCGCCATAACATTCTGGCCGCCATCGGCAGCAACGGGCAACTCCTCGTCGACCATATTCCCGATCTGGAGCTGATTATCGGCAAACAGCCGCCGGTCCGGGAACTTCCCCTTGCCGAAGCCCGGAACCGGTTTCATCTCACCTTTCAGAATTTCATCCAGGTCTTCACCAGCCAGACTTTTCCACTCGTGATCGTCATAGATGATCTTCAATGGGCCGACATGGCAACCTTATCCCTGCTGAAGCTGTTTCTGGCCGATCCGGAGACACACTCACTCTTAATTATCGGGGCCTTCCGGGAAAACGCAATCGATACCCATCATCCGCTCATGCTGTCGCTTTCTGAAATCGAAAAAACGGATACCCGGGTTTCCCGCATCACACTCGAAGCGTTAGGCGTCGATTCCGTCAACCGGATGGTGGCCGATACCCTTCGCGCCGAACCGAAGGAGACGGTGCGCCTGTCGAGAGAAATTTCAAAAAAAACCGGAGGCAACCCCTTTTTTATACGGGAATCCCTTAAAAGCCTCTATCAGGAGGGGGCGATCTCCTTTGACCATCGATCGGGCAGATGGACCTGGGCCACCGATATTTTTCAGAAAATAAACATCACCGACAATGTCGTCGAGCTCATGACCCATAAGATACTGACGCTGGAGCCCCGGGTCATCCAACTTCTCACGCTGGCGGCATGCATCGGCAACCGGTTTTCCATACAGACGCTTGCCCATGTCGATGACAAAGACATTCGAAGCACCATGAAAGTTCTCTGGCCGGCTGTTCGGGAAGAACTGGTCCTCCCCGTGGACAAGGAATACCGGCACATGCGTTTTCATCCCACGGCAACCGAAGACGACCTTTCGCAAAAACCGGTACAGTTTCGCTTTCTGCATGACCGGGTGCAACAGGCCGCCTACCAGATGCTGCCCCGGGAAAAAGTAAATGAAATTCATCTGCGCATCGGTCGCGTGCTGCTCCACAAATCCGGCAGAGATACACTGGATGACCACCTGTTTGATATCGTCAACCATTACAATTTTGGCCGGGATCTGATCCGGGACGAAAATGAGATCCGAGTTCTCACGCGTCTTAATCTCAAGGCGGGATATAAAGCAAAAAATGCCGCCGCCTATGATACCGCACTGGTTTACATCTCCGCCGGCCTGAGCCTGTTGCCCGCCGACAGCTGGCGCACCGATTATGACCTCACCTATTCGCTTTCCATGAGTTGCGCGGAGTGCGAGTACTTAAACGGCTTGATCACAAAATCAGAAGCCCGTTTCCGGTTGATCCTGGAAAACGTCCACACGGATCTGGAAAAAGTCCGGGTTTATCAGATCATTGCCAAAATTTATCAGAACCTCGGCAAATACAAAGAAGCCGTCGGAATCGGCATTACCGCCCTCGAACTGCTGAAAATCCGGATACCCATAAACCCGGGTAAAAAATCGGTCCTGGCAAAAATGCTTAAAATCCGATTCCAGCTCCGGCGACACAGCATCGATTCCCTCCGCCAACTTCCGGAATTGCAGGACAAGAGTGTTCAGGCCATCATGGACACCCTTGCCGTCATCAGCGTGGTAGCCCATGTCTACGATCGGAATTCGGCGATATACAACAGCCTGACGATGCTTGAGCTGACCCTCAAATACGGCAATTCCTGCCATTCCCCATTTGTCTTTTCCATTTACTCGCTGATCCTGTGCAGCGGGCCGGAAAATTATACGTCCGGTTATGCTTACGGCCGCCTGGCGGTTTCCATGGCGGAAGATACCGATGACCGGGATGTTCATTGTAAAACCCGCTTCGTCTTCGCCCGCGGGGTAAACCACTGGGTGCGGCATGCCGGAGAAAGCCTCGAACTTTACCGGACGGTTTACACGGATGGCCTTGAATCCGGAAATCTCGTCTATGCCGGATGGGGGGCTCTCTATGTAATCGTTGCATCGATTATCACGGGAATCCGGCTGGACCAGGTGAGCGAGGAGATTCAAACCTACAGCCGCTTCATGAAACGAATCAAATATGAGGACATTCTTCATTTCTGTGTCCTTCCCGAACGCTTTATCGCGGCACTCAGGGGCCATACTCCGGCAATTTCTGACTTCAGCGGCAATGATTTTGACGAAGACGCCTATGTACGAAGCATGGAGGCAGAATGCCAGTTTTCGGCGGCCGTTGTCTGGTATTACATCATGAAAATTCAGGCCTGCTACCTGGCGGGCCGATACAATGCGGCGCTCGCGTTTTCTGAAAAACCGAAAAAACATCTTGCCGAATTAAAGGGGACCCTCCTGATTCCGGAGTACCGGTTTTATGTCGCACTCTGTCTTGCGGCCGTTTATCCGAAGGCTGCGGGGCGAGAGAAGAAACGGTTGCTCCGCCGCCTCAAATCGATCCGGACCGCATTTAAAAAGTGGTCGGCAAATTGCAAGGACAACTTTGGTCACAAGTATCTTCTAATATGTGCCGAAGCCGAGAGGATCACCGGGAACCGGGATGCCGCCGGCCAATATTACCAGCAGGCCATTGTGTCGGCAAACCAAAGCGGCTACCTGCAGAATGAAGCGATCGCCAATGAGTGTGCGGCAAAATTTTATATGGCCGGCAACGAACGGGACCTGGCGAAACATCATATGATAAACGCCCATTTCGGTTATCTGAAATGGGGTGCAACAGGTAAAGCCAGGCAATTGGAATCCGATTTTTCCTTTGTTTCCGAATCGGTCGAAACCGACACCGCGGAAATCGATCGACAACAGACGGTCATCAACAACCGCCCCTTTTCCGGTGACACCCTGGACTGGCAGACCATGGTCAAAGCGCTGCATGCCATCTCCGGGGAGATCCACCTGCCCGCCCTGATCAAAACCCTGATGCGGATCACTATCGAAAATGCCGGAGCCCAGCGCGGCGTCCTGCTCCTTGCGGAAAACGATCAATTGCTGATCGAAGCCGAAAGCCGGGCGGATCGGACCGACATCCAACTTACCCGGTCATTGCCCTTACACCGGGACGCCGACCTGCCGGTCAGCATGATCCAGTATACCGCCCGGAAGGCGGAATCGGTCATCCTGGAAAATGCCGGCAGACACCACCTGTTCGCCGATGATCCGTATTTCCGGCGCAACCGGAAGCAATCCGTACTCTGCCACCCGATCCTTCATGCCGGAAAGCCGATCGGCATCCTTTATCTTGAAAACGACCTGGCCCCGAACATCTTCACCCCGGACCGCGTCCAGGTGCTCGGCCTGCTGTCTTCACAGGCCGCCATCTCCCTGGAAAACGCCCGGCTCTATACCCGCCTGAAGGAATCGGAAAATAAATACCGCAACATCTTTGAAAATGCCGTCGAAGGAATGTTTCAGATCACGCCGGATGGTGGAATCCTCAGTGCCAACCTGGCCATGGCCGAAATTCTTGGATACAAAAACCCGGAAGAACTGATGGACGCCGGACCGGATGCGGTCGAACTTATTTTTATCGAAAAAGCAAGCCGGGATGCCTTTGCCGGACAGTTGTTGAAGACCGGGCAGGTGCTCGGATTCGAAGGGAGGGGCAAACGCATTGACGGCAGAGAATTCTGGGCGTCGGTCTCGACCCGGGCGGTTTCCGACGATCAGGAAAACCTGCTCTATTATGAAGGCACGCTGGTCGACATCACCGAGCGCAAACAGCGGGACCAGGCCGAGCGCGAGCGCAAAGCCGCCGAAGCGAGCGCCCAGTCCAAAAGTGTGTTTCTGGCCAACATGAGCCATGAAATCCGCACCCCGCTCAATGCCATAACCGGCTTGAGCGAATTGGCCCTGATGACCGATCTTGACGCAAAACAACGGGATTTCCTGAACAAGATCAAACGTTCGGCCGCTTCCCTGCTCAGAATAATCGACGACATCCTTCAGTTTTCAAAGATCGAGGCCGGCCGGCTCGAATTGGAGCAGGTCGATTTCAAACTCGCTTCCGTGCTGGAAAAAATTGAGTTCATGTTTTCCTCCCCGATGTCTGAAAAAGGCGTCGAAATGATCTTTTCGGTCTCGGATGATATCCCTGCCGTGCTGATCGGCGATCCCCTGCGCATCGAGCAGGTGCTCATCAACCTGGTAAGCAATGCATTGAAATTCACCGAAGCCGGAGAAATCGTCGTCGGCGTAAAATCGCTCCAACGCGTTTCAAATGCCATCCGGCTGCAGTTCTTCGTATCGGATACCGGCATCGGCATCGGGGAATCCGATATTTCAAAGCTGTTTGACGCCTTTGTCCAGGCCGACGGATCGATTACCCGGCGCTACGGGGGGACCGGACTCGGACTTGCCATCTGCAAAAACATCGTTGAACTCATGAACGGAACGATCCGGGTAGAGCCGAACGAAGACCGGGGCAGCACGTTTTTCTTCGAAGTCGAACTCGGCTATGCCGGCGCTGTCGAACAGCGGCGCCTGCCGGAAAATCTTGCCGACAGGAAAGTGATCGTAGTCGATGACAACCCGGTTTCCCGGACCCTGCTTTTCCGGCAGCTGCAGAATCTCGGCCTGTCGGTGACTCCCTGTGAAAGCGGAGAGGAGATCCTGGAACTGTTCTCCCGGGCCGATGACATTCCGCAGTACGACCTTGTCATAATTGACTGGAAACTGCCCGGACTCGACGGCCTGGAAACCATACGGCGCATACGGAAAACCCGTCCGGAAAAACTGCCGCTGTTCATCCTGATCACCGCGTTCGGGTGGGAAGCGACGCTGGTCGAAATCGAAACCGGCGATACGGACGCATTTCTGACCAAACCGATCCATCCGGCAAAGCTTCAGGAAACGATCATCGATGTGTTCCATCCGGAGAGTCGAAAGATAGCCGATTCAAACGCAACTAAACCCAATCGGTCGCCGTCGGTGGAAAGTCCCGTGGATATCCGGCTGCTGCTGGTTGACGACAACACGATCAATCGCGAGATCACCACGGAAATACTCCAGCAGTCGGGGTTTATTGTGGATGTGGCGGAAAACGGACAGGAGGCCATTGCCGCTGTCGAGCGCCAGAGATACGATACGGTACTCATGGACGTCCAGATGCCCGTAATGGACGGATACGAAGCCACCCGGATTATCCGGACCAATCCCCGGAACCGGGAACTGGTCATCATCGCCATGACCGCCCACGCCATGGAAGGCTACCGGAGCAAGTGCCTGGAAGCCGGCATGAACGACTACATCACCAAACCGGTCGATCTCGGCCGCCTCCATGATCTGTTGGCGACCTATACGGCTTATGAGCCCACTTTGGTTTCTTCCCCCCGCCTGCCCGGCCGGACCGCGCTCGAACTGCCGGCAAATATGCCCGGCCTCGATATCCGATCCGCGGTAAAACGGCTTGGCGGAAACCGGAACCTGTACATCGGCATGATCAAAGCCCTGTATGAGCAATACGGCGATATCTCAGAGGTTTTAAACGGCGCACTCGAAAAAGGAGAGCTCGACACCATCGAACGAAATTCCCACACGTTAAAAGGGCTGGCCGGCAATATCGGCGCTCAGGCGTTGAGGCTTTCGGCAATGCGCCTCAATGAGGTGGTGAAAAGCGGCCGCACGGACGAAATCCGGTCCGCACTCGACGAACTGGCTGCCACTCTTGAAACGATACTCCCGTCGCTCCGGACACTGGGAACGGCTGCCGAAACTCAGGTAAAGTTCGACGTTACCCCGATCGCCGATGCGCCGGAATCGCTACCTGCCGCATTGATGGAACTCGACCGGCGCCTCGTCGAAGGGCATTCCAACGCCAGGGAATACTTCGAATCGATCCGGTGCCACATGTTCTGGACCGATCTTAAACGGTTCATACCCCAGCTCGCGATGTGCATTGAAAATTACGATTACGATAAGGCGCGGCAAATCCTGCAGGAAGCTGCAGTTTGTCCCGACACATCCGTGGAAGGCGGATCCTGATGACGTCCCTGCAACCCAAAGTGCTCATTGTCGACGACGAACGCATCAATATCGACATTCTTGTCGACACGTTGAAACCCTGTTATGAAACCTTCGTGGCAAAGGGGGGCATCCAGGCACTCCGGCAGGCCGAGACAACGCATCCCGACCTGATCCTGCTCGATATCATGATGCCGGACATAGACGGCTATGAAGTCTGCAGGCGGCTCAAAGCCGATGATAAAACCCGCAACATCCCGATCATTTTCATCACCGCCATGGCCGATGCCGAAGACGAGTTCAAGGGGCTTGAGCTCGGGGCCATCGATTACCTGACCAAGCCGATACAACCGCCGCTGGTCCGGGCGCGGATCAAGAATCACATCCGGATGCGGGAGGCCATTCAGGAACTCGAACGCCTGAACCGGCTGGCCCTCGATGCGAATCCGAACACCGGTCTGCCCGGAAACAACAGTGTGGCCGAGGCCATCCGCTCCGCTATTGCGCATCGGTCGCCGGTCTGCGTCGTCTATGCCGACCTGGATCATTTCAAGGC
>JAGXHH010000191.1 GCA_024636355.1 Desulfobacteraceae bacterium
CCCCCGGACAACTTGAAAAACCCGACTTGCAGGATCACCGAGATTGCCTCGATCACGAAGACGCCGCCGACGATCACCATCAGGATTTCCTGCTTGGTGATGATGGCAATCGCTCCCAGGGTGCCGCCCAGGGGCAGCGAGCCCACATCGCCCATGAAAATCTGCGCCGGATAGGCGTTGAACCACAAAAAACCGAGACCCGCCCCGGCAAGAGCCCCGCACAGGATCGTCACTTCCCCGCAGCCGGCCACGTAGTTGATCTGGAGGTAATCGGCAATCCGGATGTGGCCGGCGACATAGGCAAACAGCATGTAAGTGCCCGCCGCAATGATAACCGGCCCTATGGCCAGGCCGTCGAGACCGTCCGTGAGATTGACCGCATTCGATGTTCCCACGATCACCAGGATGGCAAACAGGATGTAAGCCACCCCCAGATCGGGCGAAAACGTTTTTATAAACGGCAGCGTGATCTGGCTGGAAAAACCCGGGTGCGTATACAGGAGCACGCCAACAAAAGCGGCAATGGCCGTTTGAAGGGAAAATTTGGTCAACGAGGACAAGCCCAGGTTGCGCTTCTGGATCTGTTTCCGGTAATCGTCCAGAAACCCGATGCCGAAGTAACCCAGTGTGACCAGCAGGATAATCCAAATATAATAATTGCTCAGGTCAGCCCACATCAGGGTGGCGGCAACAACGGACATGATGATGAGCACACCGCCCATGGTGGGGGTTCCCGCCTTGTCCTGGTGGGATGCCGGCCCCAGACGCCGGATGTACTGGCCGATCTGTTTTTCCCGCATCAGGGCGATCATCCACGGCCCCATTACAAAACAGATCAGAAAAGCGGTCAAACCGGCCAGGATCGTGCGGAACGTGATGTAGCGAAACACGTTGAACGCGGAAAACTGCTCGTGGAGTCCATATAGAAGGTAATAAAGCATAAAGGTGTTATACCGGCTTACAGTTAAGAGTATGGTTGCAGACAGTGGCCCCGTCCGTCAGTTTTTCGACGATATCTTCCATACCGGTGCTGCGGGAGCCTTTGACCAGAACCCAGTCGCCGGCTTCAAGTTCACTGTCGAGATCCTTGATAATATCCGCTTTGGTTCCGACAAATATTTCGCTGCCGGCCATTCCGGCAGATCGCGCTCCCTGGGCTACCCGGGAGGCGAATTCTCCGGTGAGATAGAGCCGGGTCACACTGGCTTCTGCCGCAATCCGGCCGATCTGTTCATGGTGGCTTGCGGCGGCCTCTCCGAGTTCGAGCATGTCGCCGGCCACCAGGATTCCCCGTTTTTTGGAAGTCAGGCCGGACAGTGATTTGATGGCGGCCGCCATGGATCCCGGATTCGCATTATAGGTATCGTCGATAATATAGGCGCCCCGGGAAGTTTCATAGATGGCCATCCGCCCCTTTACGGCACGGAAACCTTCCAGTCCCTTCTTTATGTCTTCGGGTCCGATCCCAAGAAGATGGGCTGCAGTGGCCGCCGCCAGCGCGTTGTACGTCATGAAGCTACCGTAAACGTTTAAGCGGATATCGGTTCGGGAATCGGGCAGGGCCAGGGTGAACTCGATTCTGCCGTCTCGCTGGGTGATCCGTTCGGCCCGGACGTCGGCATCCGCGCTGATGCCGAACATCATGACCCGGCTTGCCGCCTGCGCTTTGAGGTAAAGCCCGTAGGCGTCGTCGGCATTCAGGACAACGGTTCCTTCAGGATGGATATTTTCAAGCAGTTCGCCCTTGGCCCGAGCGACCGTCTCAATATCGCCAAGTCCTTCCAGGTGCGCCGGGCCGATGTTGGTGATGACCCCGATATCGGGGCGGCAGATGGCCGACAGGCGCCGGATTTCCCCCGGCCGGCTCATGCCGAGTTCGAGTACCGCCACTTCGTGGGCGGACTCCAGGTTAAACAGCGTCAGGGGGAGCCCGATTTCATTGTTAAAATTGCCCATGGTTGCCAGGGTCGCAAACCGCTGCCGGCAGATCGCAGCTGTCATTTCCTTGGTGGATGTTTTCCCATTCGACCCCGTAATAGCCACTACCGGGACCGCGGCCCGTCTGCGCTGATATCCGGCCAGACTGCCCAGTGCTGCGATCGTGTCGGTAACCGCCAGGCAGCAGACGCCTCTTTTTTCCATTTGCCCGATCGGCAACTGTCCGATTTTTGCCCGTCCGACGATCACGCACCGGACGCCCCGATCCACAACGTCGTCGATGAAATCATGGCCATCGAAGCGCATGCCGGCAATCGCCACAAACAGATCGCCTGGGGCGGTTTTTCGCGAATCGATGCGGACGCCGGCAAATCGTTCCGGGCAGCGCTTCGTCAACAACTCGGCGCCGGTGGCCTCCAGCAGGTTTTCAATTGTCCAGTAAAGTTCGGTCATCTCTTTCCGTATCCATGTTCGGCCAACGCCTTTTGCGCCTCGATGCGATCGTCGAAGGCGATTTTATTCCGGCCGATAATCTGGTAAGTTTCATGCCCCTTGCCGGCAATCAGCAGACCGTCTCCGGCACGCAACAACCCGATAGCCAGCCGGATCGCCCGTGCCCTGTCCGGTTCGACCACAGCGATTTTCGAATCAAAACCGGCATCGATCTGCTCCGGTGCAAGAACGGGACTGCCTGTACGGCGCACCCCCGCCAGAATGTCTTCTATGATTCCGTCGGGCGGCTCGGTGCGGGGGTTGTCCGATGTCACGATCGCCAGGTCGGCCAACCGGGCGGCAATTTCTCCCATCAGCGGCCGTTTTCCCTTGTCCCGGTCGCCGCCGCAGCCGAACACACAGATCAGCCGCCCCGGGATAATCGTTTTTAAAGTGGCCAGCACATTTTCCAGGGCATCGGGCGTATGGCAGAAATCGACGAATACGTGACGGGACGCATCATTTGGCACCGGTTCGAGACGGCCCGGTACGCTCACAAAGGTTTCAATGCCCGCTCGAATGGCTTCCGGCGCAATTCCCAAAGCGATTGCCGCCCCGGCGGCACTCAGGATGTTTTCCAGGTTGAACCGCCCGATCAACGGGGAATGCACCGCAATTTCTTCACCGAAGAGGCGCAGTGTCGCTGAAATACCGGTTTCGTCATACCGGACAGAGGCGGCCTGCACCGCATGGGACGCATCGGTGCCTGCGGTGACCAGCCGCACTCCGGCAAGCTCGTTTGAAAACATCCGCCCGCAGGCGTCGTCGCAATTGATCACGGCTGCCTTTCCGGAGGCAGCCTGTAAGTATCTCGTAAAAAAAAGCTTTTTGGCATCCCGGTAAGCGGCCATATCGCTGTGGAAATCCAGGTGGTCCTGGGTCAGGTTCGTAAATATGCCGAGGGCAAACCGGCAGCCGTTGATCCGGTCAAGGACCACCCCGTGCGAAGAGACTTCCATGATCACGTGGGTCGCGCCGGCATCTGCCATCAGGGCAAGCAGCCGCTGCAGATCGCTCGCCTCGGGCGTGGTCAGACCGCTCTCGACGATGTCGTCGCCAAGATGGTAATCGATTGTCCCGATCATTCCGGAAAAGATATTTGCCTTTCGCAAAATATGCTCCAGAAGATAGGCCGAGGTGGTTTTGCCGTTGGTTCCGGTAATACCGATCAGGGTCAACCGTTCGGACGGGTGCCCGTAAAAGGCAGCGGCCAGCGGCCCCAGGACCTGCCGCGTATCCGGCACCCGGATAACGGCGGCATGGACGGCATTCACCGGCTGTTGCACCACTACTGCCACAGCACCCCGGTTCACGGCGTCTTCGACAAAGTGGTGGCCATCGGCAACATGGCCCGGAAGTGCAACGAAAACTCCGCCGGGCGCCACCTCTTTTGAACGATAGAAGATACCCGTAATGTCGGGATCAGATGCCGGCCCCGGCGTCACCCGTGCGTCACGGAGCACGTTTATGAGAGCATTTAATTTCATACCGGGTTGTTAACCTCTTTCAGACGAACCGTCGGCCCCGGCAAAACAGGGGGGACATCCAGGTAATTAAAGGTTTCCCGGACGATTTCCCTGAAGGCCGGTGCGGCCACGATTCCGCCGTAATGATTTCCCTTCGGCCCTTCGACCATGACCAGAACGGCCAGCTTCGGGGATTCAAACGGTGCAAACCCGACGAACGCCGCATTGTACTCACAATTGAGATAGGTTCCATTGGAATTGATGATCTGGGCCGTACCCGTTTTTCCGCACACCGGATAACCGTCGGGAACCGCCTGCGGGCCGGTGCCGTCGGGTTCGGTAACGGCGCGCATCATGATTTTCAACTGCTCGGCGGTTTCCGGATTAATGGCCTGCCGGATAATTTTCGGTTCGAATTGTTGCAGAATACTGCCGTCGGGGTTGGTGATCGCCTTGACCATTCTCGGCTGCATCAGTACGCCGTGATTGGCGATAGCCGATACGGCGGTCAACAGCTGGACGGCCGAAACCGAAACCCCCTGGCCGAACGAAATCGTGGCGTGATCGATAGCCCGCCATGACTCGTAATGGCGAAGCGTGCCGGCAGATTCCCCAGGGCAGTCAATACCGGTTTTCTCGCCGAATCCGAATTTACCGAGCGTGTCATAAAGCGCTTTCGGACCGATCATCTCCGCAATCTTGGCTGCCCCGATATTGCTCGAGTATTTCACGATGTCATGGAGCGTCAGCCATTCATACGGATGGGTGTCGTGGATCACGTTGCTGCCGATCCGATATTTTCCGTTTTCACAGTCGATCTGGGTCCCGGGAGTGCAGATGCCCGAATCAAGAGCGGCGGCGGCGAGAAAGACCTTCATCGTCGAACCGGGTTCAAACGGGTCTGTAATAGCCCGATTCCGCCAGGTCTCCCTCGGAAACTGGCCAAACGCATTGGGATTAAACGTCGGGTAATGGGCCAGCGCCCGGATCGCGCCGGTGTCCGGCCGCATGACCACCGCCATCCCCGATTTGGCATTGTATTTCAACACCGCCTTCTTCAGGGCCTGCTCGGCAATGAACTGGATGTTGGCATCGATGGTCAGAATCAGGTTCTTGCCTTCCATCTCCGGTGTCCGAACCTTTGTTTGCTGAAAGATACGCCCCAGGGCGTCTTTAATGACAGTCTGCTTCCAGGTGTCTCCCTTCAGGTACTCATCGTAATAATATTCAAGACCCTCGAGCCCGTGAGCATCGGTTCCGGAAAACCCGAGCACCTGTGCGGAAAGCGATTTGTTAGGGTAAATCCGGGAAAAACTATCCGTAAAATCCAGACCTTTGGAGACCACCCGGGAAAGGGCCTTCGCTTTGTCCGGCGATTCATTGCGTTTGATCCAGACAAACGATTTGTCCAGTGCCAGCCGTTTTTCCAGCGCCTGCCGGTCTACGGTCAGCACCTGGGAAACCGCTGCAGCGATTTCGCCCGGATTTTCGATCTGCCGGGGATGGGCCCCGATATTGACGACTTTCGTACTGACCACCAGTTCCCGGGATTTCACATCGTAGATTGTGCCGCGTTTTCCGCGACTCTCGACCGCCCGGCAGTATTCGGAGGACGCCCGCTGAGACAATCCGTCATCTGCAAACACCTGCAGGTAAACCGCTTTTAACCCGATGACAAGGTAGCACAGGGTAAATCCGATGCCGGCAATCAGGATGCGGCGATTGCGCCTGGCGATCCGCTGGTTTTCCTGTGCGGTATGGTTCATGGCATGATCACGATCTGGTCGGGTTTCGGGGTCGTCAATCCGAGCTTTTCACGTGCATAGCTCCCCAGCAGTCGGGGTGATTGCATTCGCACCCGTTCGATTTGAAGTTTTTTGCGCATTTCCCCAAGTTTCTCCTGTTCTTCGCGGGCCTGGACAAGTTCATACCCGATGCGCCGGCACTGCACCCCGCACCAGGTGGCAAAAAAGACTTCAGCCAGCAAGCCCGTCAGCAGAATCATTCCGACAACCACCAACCGGGGGGTCAGGAGCTCCTCGCCGCGCTTTTTGTTTTTTTGCGTCACGTCCAATGGGAGCACCGCTTAAACTCCTTCTTCTATGCCGGGTGCATCGGGCAATTTTTCCGCCGCCCTTACAATGGCGCTTCGGGACATGGGGTTTCGTTCAATCTCGCCGTCTGACGGCCGCAGCGGCTTTCGCGTGAGCACCCGGACTTTCGGCTTGTTTCCGCAGACACATACCGGCAGGTCCCTGGGGCATTTACATCCTTTTTCCAAATTCTTCAACCCGTGTTTGACAATGCGGTCCTCGAGAGAATGAAAGGCAATCACACACAGCCTTCCCCCGGGATTGAGCAGATTGACGACGTTTTCCATAAACGAATCGATCACCTCGAGTTCCCGGTTGACCGCAATCCGCAGGGCCATAAAAACCTTTGTGGCAGGATGAATCCGGCGCTTGGCTGCCGATGCCTGGGGGATCGCCTCCCGGACAATCTCCACCAGCTGACCCGTGGAGGTGATTTCACCCTGACTGCGCCGCTCCACGATTTCCCGAACGATCCGTCGGGCCCATCGCTCCTCGCCGTAGTCCCAGAAAATACGTTCGAGACGAGACGGTTCCGACAGATTGACGATATCGGCAGCGGTGGTGGGATTGTTGACGTCCATGCGCATATCGAGCGGCTCGTCTGTCCTGAAGGAAAAGCCCCGGCCGGAAGATTCGATCTGGTACAACGAAAGACCCAGATCGACCAGAATGCCGTCAACAGCGTCCAGGTTCAAATCGGAAAGGATGTTCGGAAGATCTATGAAATTATCACGGAACAGACGAACGTTTGCAGCAAACGGTCGCAAAACATCTTTGGCGTGTTCAATAGCGGCCGAGTCCTGATCGATACCGATCAGCAGGCCGTCGGGAAGTATCTTTTCGGCAATCGCGGCGGCATGCCCGGCGCCGCCGACGGTACAATCGACAATCCGTTTTCCCGGCGCGCAATTCAACAGGGAAACGACTTCGTCACGCATCACCGGAATATGTCGATATTGCATTTTTTTTATAACCCTATACTGGCAATTTCGTTTCGAACCTCCTCATTGTTCATATCCTCTTCTTCGAACCTCTGGTTTTCATAATCCCATCTTTCCCGCGACCAGACTTCAAAGTGATCGAGGACACCCACCATGACGATGTCTTTATCCAGGTGGGCATACTGCCTGAGGGAGGGGGGCACCAGTATCCGGCCCTGCCTGTCAAGCGGGCAGTCCTGTGCGGAACCGATGAAATAGCGCTTGAAACGTCGCAGGGCTTCGGTTTTATCCTTCCGATCAAGAATTTGGCGCTCTACACCGCTCCAGATGTCATAGGGGTAAGCCACCAGCATCCCGTCGATCCTGGACAGGACCAGGCCGTCTCCCCCGTTTTCGGTAACGAGTTCCCGGAACCGCGCAGGTATGATGATGCGGCCCTTGGTATCGATTGTATGATATGAACTCCCCCGAAACATCTCGCTCCCCCAATTTTATCCACTTTACACCACTACTTTAGTTAAATCTACCTGATTAAGATAAATTGTCAAGAAAAAAAGCAAACGCATTAGATAATTTTATTTGTAATTCTAAATACTAACTAACCATTAAGGCGATCGTGGTTGAAAGTGGGGGAAGAAAATGATCATTCGGTTTCCAGAAGAAAAACCGCCTTTTTTTTGGGAGACAAAAAAGCCCATTCGGCTGAACATTTCCGAAACGGCATTCGACGCTTGACTCGAATCCCGTTGATAATTACTATAAGTTCTCGGGCAACGAATCCCGGACCCGATTCAGGTGGCGGAGCGAACGAATCGTTTGAAACGCTCGGAAAGATGCCCCGGCAACGAACGGAAGCGATTAATTCAAGGAGGCGAGCGAACATGGCAGTGATTACGATTTCCAGCGAATTCCATACGGGAAGTCAGAAGGTGGCCGCCGGGATGGCGGAAAAACTTGGATTTGCATATATCGGCGACCAGCTGGTGGCCGAAATCGCCAGGGAGCTGCACATTTCCAAACACGAGGCCGAGATGTTCCGACAAGCCTCACAAACGTCTATACTGCGATTTCTCGACAGATACACCTGTTCTATCGTGCAGCGCGTCGTCGACCGGGAGCACGGCTGTCTGGATGACGACACCTATTACAATAAAACACGGGAACTGGTCGAAAAAATATACGAAAATGAAAATGCCATCATTATGGGCTGGGGCGCCCAATGCATTCTCCGGCAGAAACCCGATACATTCCATGTGCTGCTGAAAAAAGCGGACGAAAAAAAGATTGAAGAAGTCATGAAAACCCACCAGCTTGCCCGGAAAGCCGCCGAACAGCTGATTAAAACCGAAGAAAACAACCGCAAGGCCTATATTAAAAAATACTTCGACGCAGACTGGATGGACTCCCGCCTTTATGATCTGATCATCGATATGGAGAAACACTCCGTGGAAGAAGCCGTAGAGATCATCCATGACAATGCACGGCATCATTTGAAAACGCTTAAAACCTGATGGTTGCTGCGTCACCCGGAGTGAAGCCGGGTGACGCAGCAACGTACACGTACAATCTTCTCAAAACAGTTAAAATCCCGATCAGCGCGTCTTCCTCTTTCACAATTTTATCCTTCATTATCTCAACTAAATGCTGCAACCATTTCATCCGGAGGAAAAACCGGTTTTCTTTTCGGACGGATTTGTATAATGTAAAGAACAAACTCAGACTGGGTGGCCTGTTAACGAAGGGCGCAACTTCATAGAAGGTATGGGTCACCTGCCCTTACGGCACAACGTTTTCCGACACAACAGCGCGCCGGTTGTGTGCCGTCTTACCTGCCATTACATGCGTGAAACTTTTGCTTATGTCTCAACGCAGCACAACCGATTCCCGCATTCACCAGGAACAGATCCGCCAGCTTTATGAGCAATCTTGGGTGGCATCAGCCGGCGCCGTATCAGCAGCAGTGATTATGGGCGTCCTGCTGCTCAACGC
>JAGXHH010000192.1 GCA_024636355.1 Desulfobacteraceae bacterium
GCCCGGCAATCATTGCTGAAATGGAAAAAGACGCCATAAAGATGTGCAAACGGATGATGTTCGTCCTCGATTACACCCGGAGCCGGGTGCGCAATCTCCTGTTGAAGCCGATCTCCAAATTTTTCATCCGCCTCCGGCACAACGAACTCCACCCGGTTCCCTTCGGCCTGCTCAAGGCGATCGCAGAAGACCGGGCGCCGGTTTTCCACGGGGCGCCCACCCTGCTCCTGCTCTACGAGGATAAACGCGGGGTATCGTCGCCGCCCACCGACATCGGCATCTGCGGCCAGAACATGATCCTTGCCGCCCATTCCATGGGGGCGGCCACCTGCTGGATCGGCTTGATCAAGCTGCTGATGTACGAGCCGAAATGGAAAAAATTCTTCGGGGTCAAATATCCGTATGCCTTAAACAACTGCATCGCCCTCGGCTGGCCGAAGGTGGCCTCCGACGGCCCGGTGCCCCGGGAGGTCCAGAAAGTGGAATGGTACGAGGGGAAGATGACCGATCCGCCCCGCATCGAAAGACAGGGGGAATAAACGACATGACAGACATCCAATTTTCCAGATGGACGAAAATTCCGGATTATAACAGCGCCGAAGACATGACCACCGGGTTGTTATTCTTCGATGAGCAGAAATGCAAACAGTGCGGGATCTGCACGTTTATCTGCCCGGCCCGCTCTATTACGCGGGATACCGGCCCGGGCGCCTGGCGGGCCGGCCTGCCCCGGCTGGTGCCGACCGCCCCGGGGGTTACGGAATGCATCGCCTGCGGCTGCTGCACGGTTCCCTGCCCGGAAGGCGCCATTTCCATTGTTCGCTCATTTGCCCCGGGATATTTTTACCGGCGCCTCACCCAGAGCACGGATTTGCGCTATCCAAAATGCTACACAGATGCCGATACCCCCCCATTTAAAGACGTTGTGATCGCATCTGAAACAAAAGCCGAACCCGGAAAAAAACTGCCCAGAGACATGGCAAAAAAATTCCGGCGTCAGCAGATGAAACTGATGCGGGCCGCTGCAGGCAGCGCCTTTCGGGTAACAGCCGATCAGATCGCCAATGGCCGGTTCTTTGACGACATGCGCGCCAGGCGCCAAAAAACGACCAGCGATATTTCCTGGGCTGAACTGCTGGAACGCCGGGCCGGCCAGGTGGGTGAAAAAACCTTTTTAAAATACCGCGATGAAACCTTCACCTATCGGCAGATGAATAAAAATGCCAACCGGGTCGCCCATTTCCTGCTGCAGCTCGGCGGCGGACAGGGCAAAGGGTTAGGGATTTTCATGCGAAACTCCCCACGGTTCCTCGATATTTTCTTCGGGGCCCAGAAAATCGGCATGTACCTGGTCCCGATCAACCCGGAACTCAAGGGCGACGGCCTGGTCTACCTGGTCAATCACAGCGACATCGAGTTTCTGGCCGTGGATGCGGAACTGCTCGACTCCATCGAACCGGTTTCCAACCGGTTTGAAACGGTCCACACCACGATAGTCGATGACATCGAAAAAGAGGCCGAAGGGATTGCCATTCCCGAAAAGATGAAACGCCTGTCGTCCGCCTACGGGATGTCTTCCGGCAACCCGAAAGTCGGCTGCAACCCGGACGACATCTGCCTGATCATCTATACGTCCGGCACAACCGGTCCCCCCAAGGGAGTGGTCTACCGGTACCGGACCTCATCGGTCAAGCGGCTGATGTTTTTCGCCGGAATCTTTGTCGACAAAAACGACGTCTATTATACCTGCCTTCCCCTGTGCCATGGCAACGCCCTGTTTATCACCACCACCATGAGCATGGCCGCCAAAGCCACCATGGCGCTGTCGCGGAAATTTTCCGCCAGCCGCTTCTGGGACGAATTGCGGCAGTACGACGCCACCTTGTTTAACACCATCGGCTCGATCATTCCGATCCTGATGAAGCAGCCGGAAAAGGAAACCGACCGGGACCACAAGGTTCGGGTGGTTTTTTCGGCCGCCTGCCCGGCGGAAATGTGGGAGGCGTTCGAGAAGCGTTTCGGAGTGGTCCTCTATGAAGGATACGGCGCCGTGGACGGCGGGGGAAAAGGGATCATGAACCTTGGCACCGCGCCGGTGGGGTCTTTGGGCAAACCGACAGGCGGCGCAAAATCGGTCCGGATCGCCGATGAAAACGGTAATCCCGTGCCACCCGGAGAAACCGGCGAGCTGATGTTCAAGATAAAGGGTAGCGAAAGTTCGGTGGAATACTACAAGAATGAAGACGCTTCCCGGAAGAAATCCGGGGACGGCTGGCTGCGCACCGGGGATATCGTCCGGACCGACGCGTACGGGTTTCTCTATTTCGTGGGACGCAACACCGAATCGATGCGAAGGGGCGGGGAAAACGTGTCGGCCTATGAAGTGGAGCACGTGATACTCGATCACCCGGCGGTAGAAGACGTGGCCGTATATGCGGTACCGTCGGAAATGAGTGAAGACGAGATCATGGCCGCGGTAAAAACGGTAGACGGCCGTGAACTCTCCGCGCCGGAACTCAGGACGTTTCTCGCCGAACGCCTGGCCCGGTATGCCCTGCCCCGGTACATCCGGTTCGTCGACGATTTCCCTAAAACCACCAGCCACCGGATCATCAAGCGGGTGCTGGAAGACGAAGGGGTAACGGCAGATACGTTTGATGCCATGGCAAATTAGACCAAACCTTTCAAACGAGGTCAACCGATGAAAAAGTTTCCCGAAAAACGGATTGTCATCACCGGCGGCGGAAGCGGTCTGGGCCGGACCCTGGCACTCGATTTCGCCAAGATGGGCTGGAAAGTGGCCGTCAGCGACATCGATGAGGACCGGGCTGAAGAAACCGCCCGGGCGGTCGACTCAGCCGGCGGGACGGGGCTGGCAGTATATGGGGATGTGGCCAAGCTCGAAGACGTGGAAAATCTTGCCCGCACGGTGACGGTCGAATGGGGCGGAGCCGATATCATCGTCAACAACGCCGGGGTCCCGGTTGTCGGTTTCGTCGACAAGATTCCCATGGAAGACTGGAAATGGGAAATCGACATCAACCTGCTGGGGGTTATCCACGGCTGCCGGACCTTTCTTCCCATTTTCAGGCGACAGGGCGGCGGCCATATCGTCAACATCGCCTCGTCTGCCGGCATCTGCTCGCTCGCCGAAATGGGCCCCTACAACGTGACGAAAGCCGGAGTGATCTCCCTTTCCGAAACGCTGAAGGTGGAACTCTCCGGCCAGAACATCGGGATCAGCGTCGCCTGCCCGACTTTTTTCAAGACCAACCTGATGGACCAGTGCCGGTACACCGATGATCACCAGGTAAACATGGCCAACGCGTTTTTCGCAAAATCGATGTATTCCGCCGAAGACGTGAGCCGTCACATCATCCGTTCCATCGAAAAAAACCGGCTGTATGTCCTCACCCAGATGGATGCCCGGTTCTTCTGGCGCATCAAACGGCTGATGCCGCAGACGTTCTTTACGATCACCGGATGGTTCTATCGCAAAAAATACCTGGACAAGGCTCTGGGGATCGAACCGTCCATTGAAACTGCGGCACCCCGGGATGTTTCGAATTAAATCATTTTGGTTATCCGGAAAACTCCTGTGGCATTTTCTTTAATTCGCAATTCAAAATTAGCTATTCACAATTCGCGATTGATTCGGAAGATTAAATCAAAGGCGAATTATGAATAGTGAATTGCCAATTGCGAATTGATAATTTCTGGAGCGAAGTGGATAACCAGCCCTGCCCGCCTGTCGGGACAGTGCTCGGAAAATCTATCAATTATCAATTGAGATTTGCCAATTCTGAACGGATTGAAACCAACCAGAGGAGCATGCCCCATGATTTCCCGATCCGAAGTCAAGCATTTCGCAAACCAATCACCCCGGTTCGACGACATGATCTGCAGTCTGCCGGCCGGACCGAAAACGCCCGGGCTCATGGTGGGCGAGACCCGGAAAGTGATGGCCATCGCGCGGAAATTCAACGAAGAGGTCGTCCGCCCCTATGCGCTGGAACTCGACCGGACGCTGCACGAAAACCCGGATTTCCTCCCCTGGGATTTCGTGGAAAAGGCCAATGAATGGGGATTTTACACCATGTGGATCCCCAAGATCTTCGGGGGCAAAGGCTACAGCATGCCCACCATGTGCTATTTCGTCGAGGAGATCGGATCGGCCTGCCTCGCCATGGCCAACCTGATCGGGGTCCATTACCTTGGGGTCTCGACCCTTAACGCCACCTGGAACATGCGGCTGATCAGCCGTCTCTGCAGGGATATCGTCGCCGGTGAAAAAAACCACACCCCCTGCCTGGTGACCCTGGCCATCACCGAACCGGGCGCCGGGACCGACGTCGAGGAGATTGATCTGGTGGACAAGGGAAGTGTGACCTGTCAGGCCCAAAAGGTGGACGGCGGGTATAAGATCAATGGCAGCAAAATATTTATCTCCAACGGGCACTTGTCCACCTGGCACATGGTGATCGCCTATGCGGACCTGGACAAGCCGTCGGAGAGCACGGTGGCCCTGGCGGTCAAGACCGGCACACCGGGTTTTTCCTTCGGCCGGAAGGAAAACAAGATGGGGCAGAAAGGGTGTCCGGCCAGCGAGCTTGTCTTTAAGGACTGCTTTGTCCCGGACGACCTGGTCTGCATGGACCCCGCCCAGCTTGCGAAAAACAAACGGCCCGTCAGGGAAATCAACATGCAGATGATCGATTATGTGGTGTCGGCCACCCGGGCCGGTGTCGGGGCGTTTGCCACCGGAGCGGCCCGGGGAGCGTACGAGGCGGCGGTCAAATTCGCGTCGGAAACGCACGTCGCCGGAAAGCTGCTCATCAATTACGAATGGGCCCAGTGCATGCTGGCCGAGATGTACAAGAATGTGGCCCTGTCCCGCCTCTCCTATGTGGAGACCAACTATGCCAACGGGATTTACGGGTTTTTCCGGGAAATCCAGAAAAAGCCCATGTACTACTATTACAAAATGATGCCGGTGAAATGGCTTGAAAAAATGGTCTCTTCCATGACGGAAAAAGCCTGGGCGACCACCTGGTTTAGAAAAACTCAGTTTGACGGCCAGACCGATGAGGAGATCTGCCGGACATCGGGGTGGGCGTCGCTTTGCAAGTTTGCCGCCACCGATTACGGAATTAAAAACTGCCACATGGCCCTGGAGTTGATGGGACAGGCCGGACTCCGCCACGACCGGGGAACGGAAAAAATTCTGCGGGATGCCAAGCTCCTCCAGATCTATGAAGGCACCAACCAGTTAAACCGCCTGAACCTTTTCAAATGCCTGGTTGCCCCGGAGCATCCGCAGGCGGTCGTATTTGAGGAGTAGACATGTAACCAGAGCGGACACGCAGGTCCGCCCCTACATTACAACTGTCATCCGTAGGGGCGGACCTGCGTGTCCGCCCTGCTGGGTTTGGCTGAATAGTTAGGAGTAAGATTGAGATTTGAGATTGAGAGATGAACGCCCCCCTACTTTCAGGAGATAACAGATGATCGCCGGAAAAGACAAGGAACTCAAGCTGCTCGATAAAGCGTCGACCGAGTTTGCCGGAAAACAGCTCGCCCCGGAGCGCGAAGCCAATGACAAATATCCGTTTGGGCCGTTTTTCGACACGGTCCTTCAAAAAGCCCATGAGCTTGAATTCTTCCACGTGATGCTCCCCGAGGATCTGGGCGGCATCGGTCACGGCATGGCCGGGCTTTGCATCGTGTTGTCCAATATCTGCCGGGAGGATGCCAGCCTGGGCGGCATCCTTTTTACCCATACGGCGGCATGCGAACTGATGATCGCGGCCGGCGGGCAGGACAGGGTCAGGACCATCGCATCCGAGTCCGACGACATCCGCAAGTTTTTGATCGCCTGCCCGGTCTTCAACAACCCGTCTGAAATTGCACACCTTGCCCGGGCTGAACTGAAAGACGGCAAATGGGTGATTAACGGCAGCCTCGAATACGTTGTACTCGGCGGGTTAGCCGGCCATGCCCTCATTCCCGCAAAAACCGGCAACAATGATGCGGCATATTCCTGGTTCCTGATCGATTCGGCTGCAGACGGGGTCGCTCTAAGTGAACCGGTAATGAGCCTGGGACTCCATGCCTGCCCGGCAGTCGATATGACCTTCCACGATGCACCGGCCGAACTCGTCGGCAGCGAGGGGACCGGGGAATCCGCATTTTTTGGGATGGCCGCCCAGATGCAGCTGCCGGTCGCCGCCATGTCGCTGGGTATTATGAAAGGGTCGTTCAAGGAAGCGCTGGATTACTCAAAAGGACGCTTTCAGGGGGGGCGTCGGATACTGGACTGGTCGGAAATCCGGATGATGCTGGCCGACATGGTGGTCAAGATTAAAACAGGAGACATGATCCTTTCGGCGGCCTGCCGGAACGCCGATGAAAACACGCCCGGGTGGCAGGCAAATGCTGCGGCCGCGGCCGTCCGGATCCAGGCAGACGCCTGCGATCTGACCACCGACGGCATCCAGATTCTGGGCGGCATCGGGTATATGAAAGACTACGGACAGGAAAAGCGGTTCCGGGATGCCAAGCACCTCCAGGCCCTCCTGGGGCTTGCCCCGATGAAGAAGCTGAAGCTTATCGAAGATATGATCCGCTGATGGTTTTAATTGTGAAGAGTTGATGAAATCGTAAAAACAGGAAATAACCACAGAGAACCCAGCGCGGCCATTGGCCGACACAGAGATATTGTTAAGCGGTTTGATATACATGAAGTCCATGAAGAACATGAAGGTTTAAAATTAAAAATCCCTTCATGGATCTTCATGTACTTCATGTAGAAAATCTTGTTTAAAACGGGCTATTTTGTCAATGCGGACAGTTCATCCGGCTTGACATTGTAGTATTCCGCCAGACGTTCGATCTGTCCGTCGGTGGGAATCCGTATCCCCTTTTCCAGTTCACTGTAGCGAGACTGCGGAATACCGACCGCCTGGGCAACGTCTTTGGTGGTTACGTTTTTTTCGTTCCGCAGGCTTTCAATTTTTTCTCCGAATGCGCTCATCTTGCCAAATCTCCTTCTCCGGTCAATCAAATTACCAACTTAAGGGTTCATTTAAACGGAATTGTTGTTATCTGCTCAGCAGAGCCTTATCTATAAAAAAGATACAGAATCAATCAATAAAAAAAATTGGGCGCCGCTTTAAATTCAGGAAAGGATCGAGCGGTTCAGGCGACCCGTCTGGTAGCCTTCCAGATCCATGGTGACGTATAAAAAACCGATTTTCCGCAATTCCCCGATCACGCGCAACCGCCGGTCCGGCGTGAGCAGCCGGGAAAAATCGGCCGGGCGGATCTCGATTTTGGCTATTTCACCAAAATGGCGGACCCGGCCACCCGAAAACCCCAGGGCGGCCAGCACCCTTTCCGCCGCTTCGACCATGGCCAGTGCGTCAGCGGTAATCGGTCGGCCGTAAGGTATGCGTGAGGCCAGGCACGCAGCCGACGGTTTATTCCAGGTGGGAAGCCCCATCTGCTTCGACAATTTCCGGATGTCGGCCTTTGTAAACTGCGCCTCGATCAACGGGGACACGACGCCTAATTCTTCTGCAGCTTGCATGCCGGGCCGATAGTCCGAGAGATCATCAAGGTTGGCGGCATGGGCGAGAGTCGATATCCCATGGGTTTCGGAAACGGCCCGAATGTCGGCAAACAGGATTTTTTTGCAGATGTAACAGCGATTTTCCGGATTTCTCGAAAAGTCCGGATTGTCCAACTCGCCGGTACTGACGGTATAATGCGGTGTGCCAATAATTCCGGACAGTCTGACGGCATCATCGATTTCAGCCCTGGGCTGCAGGGGGGATACGGCCGTTACGGCAATCACTTTTTCACCGAGGCATTGCCGGGCGGCAGCCAGCAGCAGGGTGCTGTCAACCCCGCCGGAAAAAGCGATGGCAATTGACGTGTAACGGCGCAATTCATCATATAGTCTTTGTTTTTTATTCATATCTATAACGACATCATCTAACTGTTTTTTCGATTCTTGATAATTGTGACCTGCAGCAGATTCGGGGCGAAAAGCATCGTGTTTATGGCGCTGCGGGAAAAAACTATTTACAAAAAAAAGCGGTTCGGATATATTTTATCTTCTAATTTTGTCGATCACTATAAAGAATTTTATCCATAAATGCCAAATATATTTACCGTTACCGATAAGGGGTTGTTATGGGAAAAAAAAGTCTGACCAAATCGACAACCAAAAAGAAAGCCACCAAAAAAGGTGGGAAGAAAAAGTCCGTCAGCACATCTGCAAATAACACCACCACCAAAGAGCCCACTCTCAAAACGCTTCTCAAAAAACAATTTGATGTCTGGACGCCGGAAAACCTGTACCAACCGGAACCGGATACCGCCTATGATCAAAATTTCACCGCCCCACCGGCAATCGATGCAAACGGGGAGTCGGCTCAACAGCTTCGGGAGATCCTGTCCCGACAGTTTGACCTGAGCGCCTCGAAACCGAAGAAAACGGCGCCCAAGAAAACCGCTGCAAAAAAGCAGGAACCTCAGAAAGCCGACAAGAAAACACCAAAAAAAGCGGCCGAGTCCCCCAAAAAGGCCGCACCGAACAAATCGGTTTCCGTAAAAGAGCTTCTTGCCCTTAAATTTGATTACTGGCAACCCGAAACGCCCTATGCGCCGGCACCCGATACGGATTATGAAAAAAATTTCGCAGCACCGTCTGCCTTCGAGGCACAGGACAAATCCCTGCTGTTCAAGCAGTTCGACCTGAGCACCCCGGATGCGCCGATCGAGGAAAAGCCGGTCGATCAGGTCCCCACGCCGGAAGAACCGCCCGTAGCCCAACCGACTGCCCAAGCGCCTTCCGAACCCGAACCGGCTCCGAAAAAGGAACCAGTGCCGATCGAGACCCTCCTGAAAAAGCAATTCGACAGCTGGACTCCCGAAAAACTGTATGCCCCGGCACCCGATACCGAATATGAGAAAAACTATGCGGCACCGCCTGCATTTGAGGCACCGGACAAATCCCTGCTCTTCAAGCAGTTCGACCTGAGCGTTTCCGATAAGCCGGTTGAGGAAGCAGAAACCGCGGAAATGGAATTGGCAGAACCTGCAACCGTAGAGCCGCCTGCTCCGGAAAGCGAAATGATGGAAGCCGCAGCCACGGCTGCTGCTGAAACTCCGGCTGAACCTGAAAAAGTTACTGAAGCACCGGTTTCAGAATCCGTTTCTCCCGCGCTTGAGACTGAAGAAATACCGGCAGAAGAAGCCGCTGCACCGCCTAAAGAAGAACCGGCTGCAGCCGCCGAAGACAAACCGGTCGAGGAAGCCGAAGCCGCGGAAAAGGAATTGGCCGAACCCGCCGCCGTAGAGCCTGTCTCTTATACACATCTCCGAGCC
>JAGXHH010000193.1 GCA_024636355.1 Desulfobacteraceae bacterium
CGGCAGCGTCAGATGTGTATAAGAGACAGTAACGAAATTGGCGCTGATTTCGATTCGATCGTAATCACGATTGATTTCCAGCATCCGGTCAAACGCCCGGGCCACTTTCTCGGCGGTCAACGGTTTTTGCAGCACGCTGAGGGTTTCGGTATCCCCGGACTCGAATCCGAGATTTATGAACGTTTGAAAAGGCAGCCGGTTCAACCTGTCAAACAGCCGGGCATCGGATCGCAGGATCGAATCAACGCTGCCGAACAGAAAACACCGGGGCTCCTTCATGTTCGATTTGTCGAATTCCAAAATGTCCCAGGCGGTTTTTGCGGCAAATTCGAGAATATCGATGCCGGCGAACAGGGCATCGTGCTGACCGAGAAACAGGGCATTGTAATTGATCAGGTCCCGGCCGTAAAACGCCTTTAGTGCGTGCAGCTGTTCTATAATTTCATCCCTGTTTCGGACTTTGAAAGCCTGTCCGGATTTTACCCGACAGAAACCGCAATTGTACAGGCAACCGTCGGCAACCGTCAACGGGACCACGTTGTATTCCACATGGCGGGTATCGGGCGGCAGCACCGTGACCGGTCCGTCGAAAATGCCATGGAACAGGCGGGTCCTTTGCCCAAGGACGTCCGGCGACATTTCCAGAACCTGCTCGACAAATGCGGCCGCAGGCGCTTCAAGCCGGTTTGTCTTCAGGGTCGCCAGCTTCTCCATCAGCCGGTCCCGGGCCGAAAACGCATCGCGAACCTCATCGCTTTGAAACAAATCCTTGCCGAAAACGGTATTGGTGCCATACGGCAGGCAGGGGACATAGTACTCGCCTGTATAATTGACGGCCCCGTTGTAGCCGCCGGCGGAAAAATAGGTCCAGTCATTTCCGCAGGTGCGCTTGAGCCATTCGGCGCTCTGCAGCCAGCCGCCGGTCCGGCCCCGGATGGTTTTGATCTCTCCGTTTAAATTGAATTCAAAAATATGGGTTTTCGTCCGGATCTCCCCGAAACGGCCGAAGCGGAGCGGGTAACTGATTTTAAGGTACCGGTCCGCGCCCTGTTTTTCAGGCGTAATGATCAGGTTGTCGATTTCAAAGCAAGTCGTTTCCTGCCCGGCAGTTGCCCTCATGTAACATCTCTTTTTCCATCAAAACGAACTGTTTTTTTAATTAAGGCAGTTTCTTCATGTTCTTCATGGATCTTCATGTTTACGCCACGTCAATCGATTTACAATTATCTGAACCTTGACCTGCACCAGGCTGGCGGCGCGCACCCGGTCCGGTCCGCCGGAGGATGTCGCCGGGGCCGCAGTCATCGGCGGTTTCCAGCACCAGTGTCACCCGGGTATTGGGCTGTGCAACCGTTGTACTGTCGCCTTTCGGGCCGATGATTTCGCAGATGGTGTTGAGCCGGGCCGGGCCGACGGGGCTGACGATTTCGATGCAATCTCCGGATACTGTCTTGTTGCGGATATCCACGAGTAATCGGAATGGATCAGGTTTCCGGACGACTTTTCCAACATACCGGTGATCCACCGGCGTCTTCGGGATATCGAAATTCGGAATCAACCCGGCCGGATCATTGAAGAAAAAGCCGGTGGAATACCCGCGGTAATTGATCGTCTCGAGCTCCGTCTTCCATTCAGGAAGAATTTGGTATTCTGCCGGATCGGTATAATACGCATCGATGGCCTGCCGGTAGGTTTTAACCGTGGCGGCCAGGTAATTGAGCCCTTTCATCCGGCCTTCGATCTTCAGCGAGGCAATGCCGGCCTCGATCAATTCGGGGATATGCTCGATGGTGCACAAGTCCCGGGCATTGAAAATATAGGTGCCGCGATCGTCTTGTTCAATCGGCATGAATTTGCCCGGCCGTGTTTCTTCCACCAGGTGATAGCGCCACCGGCAGGCATGGGCGCAGGACCCGCGGTTGGCGTCCCGGCCGGCCAGGTAATTGCTGAGCAGGCAGCGGCCGGAGTAGGACACGCACATCGCCCCGTGGGCAAAGGCCTCTACCTCTATGGGAACCGTTTCGGCAATCGCTTTTATTTCCGTTAAGCTCAGTTCCCGCGCCGCATTGATCCGGGTGGCGCCCAGTTCAGCCCAGAAGGCCGCGCTCATGCAGCTGGTTGTATTGGCCTGGGTGCTGATGTGAACGGGAATATCTCCTATGATGTCGCGCGCCATCATGAAAACGCCGGGATCGGCAAGTATGACCGCATCCGGCCGAATGCGGCCGAGGTGCGCAAGGTATTCGGCAATTTCGTTTTGCTCGGCAGTTCTTGCAAAGACGTTGACCGCTACGTAGACTTTTGCCCCGTGGCCGTGGGCGTAGGCGATGGCATCGCCCATCCCGTCAATGGTGAAATTTCCGGAAAAATTCCTGAGGGAAAATGAGCTGCCGCCCAGATAGACCGCATCGGCGCCGAAATGAATGGCAGTCTCAAGCTTTTCAAAATTTCCCGCTGGAGCGAGAAGTTCAATACGTTGTCGGGGCATGATTTCAATCCCGATAAATAGTTGATGGGTCCGTAATTAGCAAAACCAACCATAGCAAAACCAACCACAGAGAACGCAGCGCTGCCATTGGCCGCAACCAAACTATACCAAAACCGCAGAGACACTGCGAACAGCGGTTTGATATACATGAAGACCATGAAGAACATGAAAACCCGGGATAATAAAAAAACAGGCAAAAGACAATGGAATGATGAAATAAAAGCAGGGGGGATATGTGATGAAAAAAACCCGTTGCCGGGGTCAGCCCTTTTATTGTCCGGCAAGGGTTCAGCAGGTTAAATGAAATCCGGCAGCGACGTTCCGGTTTTCTTCAACCAGGCGGTTGAAGGTTTGCGCGGCTTGTGCCGTCGGCTGTTCGATCAGCCGGATGCCCGATTCGGTCAATCGTTTAACCAGTTCTGCATCCGGGGCCATGCGACCGGGGTCGCCTTTGCCAAGAACAAGTATTTCGGGATTGGCCGAAAGGATATCCTCGATATCTTCGACGGCAACCCCGTCTGGAAGACCACAGGACAGCACTGGAATTTATTCGCTTCCGAAACCTGCAAACCGGATATTGAGATTTAAATTGATATTCAATCCGCCTTGATCGGAAACTTCCTCGAGAAACCGGGCAAACAGGGTTTTGATCGCCTGATCCGAAAGCTCGGCGCCGGCCGTCGTTTTGGGAATCCGGGACTGCCTTGCCGCCGCGGCCATTGCCGGAGGCCTGCCCCGACGGGAGGTGCGCCGCATCGGCGGGGATTTGAGTCGGGACGCCTTAATATGCTTCTTGATTTCCGGATGATCCTCAATCGCCTGTTCGAGCGTAAACCGATTTTTCCCGGTCTTGCGGGTCAGATCGTACAAGTGTTCGGGTTCGAGATCAAACGATTCGGGCACCAGGTTGTAGGTGAACCCTTTGTGGGTCTTTTTTTTCTGGATCAAAAAACCCAGATCGCACTTATCGCTGTTGCTGAGTTTGGCCAGAATGCTGGCGATATCCTGGATTTTCATATCCCTGCCGGAAAGTTCCGAAACACGTTCGGTAATATCCGGCGACCTGAGATTCTGTCCCGACCGCAATGCGTCGATAATGTATTCGCTGTTTGTTTTTTTGCTGCGTTCCATAATCGCTCGCTCCTTATCCAACTATTTTTTATGTTTGAAAAAGTTCCGTTTGCATATCGTAAGTAATAATATTTACGAGTAAATTAAAAGTATGAATTATGATAAATAAAATTATTCCCTAATAGATTTTTGTCAAACAACTTATATCACTATTTACAGACATTTGTCCGGGGACTTGCTGAATTCGGATGGTAGTTATCACGCGGCGGCAAGCTCCATCTCGGGTAAATGACTAAAGAAGAGAAGGGATCACTGTTTTTTTCGGGGCCAGAGAATAGCCGCATTCAGGCATTAAAAATGCGGGATTGGCGCCTGGTTACACCTGTCTTCAAAAAACGAGCGCTCGCTCTTTTTAGCCTTGACACGCCTCCGGCCCGAGAGTATGTAGAAAGAGGAAGAAAAGCCGCCGGATAGCGTCTCCAGTTAATTTTATCTGCAAAATATTAGGGGTGTTCTGCATGAATCCTTTTGACCTGTTTGCATCGGTTTCCCGATCTCCTTATGCGCATGCCAGAGCAGAGAAGAAAAATGACGGCAAAAAGCGGATCGGGTATTTTTGTTCGTATGCACCCGAGGAGTTGGTCCATGCGGCCGGAGCCATTCCGTTTCGATTATTTGGCGCCAGGCGAGATATCCGGGCAGCCGATGCCCACCTGCAATCCTACTGCTGTTCCCTTGTCCGGGGAGGGCTTGAAGATGCCCTGCAGAAAGAACTCGACTTTTTAGACGGCGCGGTATTTCCCCACACATGTGATTCGATCCAGCGCCTGTCGGATATCTGGAGACTGAATGCCGGCTTTCCGATCCATTTCGACGTGGTCATGCCGGTAAAACTCAACACGTCGAGTGCCCGGCAGTACATGATCGATGTGCTGGCCAAATTCCGGAAAGACCTGGAAGAATCTCTTCAGGTCTCCATCTCCGATGATGCCATAGTCGAATCAATCCGCTTGTACAACCGGATCCGAGACCGGCTTGAAAAACTCTATTTGATCCGCAGCGGCAATCCGGAGAGTCTGCCCCCGTCGGCAATGAACATGGTGATGAAATCTGCCATGATCATGGATCGTGCGGTATTCTTAGAAGCGCTCGAGCAGCTGCTCGAAACGCTTTCCAACACAAAGGCGCAAAGCGGCGGTTCCAAACGCAAGCGGATTCTTATTTCCGGGGGCATCTGCAACCACCCCGATATATATGATGTACTGGCCGAGGCCGGAGGCGATGTCGTATGGGACGACTTGTGCACCGGTTACCGGTACGCCGGCGGCCGGATCGACGAATCGGCCGATCCGATAGAGGCCATCGCCGACCGCTACCTCACCCGTATGGCCTGCCCGGCCAAGCACCTGTCGAACACCGCCCGGGGAGAGCACCTCCTGGAGGCGGTCCGGGAGCAGAAGATTGAGGGCGTGGTATTCCTGCTGCTGAAATTCTGTGACCCCCACGCCTTTGACTATCCGTACCTGAAGCAGTTTCTCGACGATAAGGGTATCCCCAATATTCTGGTCGAAGTCGAAGAGCAGCCGGCGCCGGAAGGCCAGTTGCGCACCCGGTTTGAAACGTTTGTCGATATGCTGTAGCCCTGATGCTATAACCTGATGCTTTAAAGCAAAACCAACTACAATTCCCAGGAGAGTCGATCAATGGCGGACGCCCCTGAAAAAGCGCGTGATCCGGAAAAGGAGAAACGGAAGATCAAATCCGTTTCGAAAATGAAAGAGATCATGACCAATTATTATATCGAGGCCAAGACCGCCCGGGATTCGGGCAAAAAAGTCGCCTGGATTACTTCCGGCGGCCCGGTCGAGCCCCTGATCGCCATGGACGTGATACCCGTCTATCCCGAAAATCACGGTGCGATGATCGGTGCCTCCAAAATGGGGGTCGATTTGTGCGAAAAGGCGGAAGAAATGGGGTATTCCCGGGATTTGTGTTCCTACGCCCGGGCCGATATTGCCAGTGCCGCCACCAATGGCGGACCGATCGGCGGGCTGCCCGAACCGGATTTCCTGGTCTGCTGCAACAACATCTGCGGCACGGTGCTCAAGTGGTATGAAGTCGCGGCCCGGTATTACAACGTGCCACTGTTTATCCTCGATACCCCGTTCGTGCACCGGGAGTTTTCCGATGCGGCCAGAGATTACGTGATCCGGCAGATTTATGAATACATCGATTTCCTGGAAGTCCAGTGCGGGAAAAAGGCCGATTTCGACCGGATGCAGGAAGTCGGCAAACTCTCCGTGGAAAGCATGCGGCTCTGGCAGGCGGTACTCGATGTGGCGGCCCACAAGCCCGCACCGATGAGTGCATTCGATGCGTTCTTCCATCTCGCCCTGATCGTCACCCTTCGGGGGAAGCCGGTGGTCGTCGATTATTACCAGGGGTTGCTCGATGAAATGAACGAGCGCATCCGCGATGGCATCGCCATGGTCCCGAATGAAAAATACCGCCTGCTCTGGGACAACCTGCCGATATGGTATAAAACAAAATGGCTTTCCGAGAAATTTGCCTCCCATGATGCCTGCCTGGTGGCCGACACGTATACCTCGGCCTGGAGCGGGGTACTGCCGCTGATAGATGAAAATAATTTCCTGGAAACCATGAGCGTGGCGTACACGAAAATTTACATCAATATTTCTATCGATTTGATGATCGACAAGCTGCGGGAGATGATCCGCAAATATGATGCGGACGGTCTGGTGATGCATTCCAACCGCAGTTGCAAACCGTATTCCCTTGGCCAGTATGACCTTCAAAAAATGGTCATGAAGGAACTCAAGATCCCGACCTTGATCATCGAAGCCGATATGGTCGATGAGCGCCAGTTTTCCGAAAGCCAGATAGACACGCGAATTGACGCCTTTATGGAGACTCTGAAATCGTGAACGATCAAATCATTACCGTCGGCATCGACATCGGATCGATTACCGCCAAAGCCGCCGTGTTAAACGGCGGCAGCATCATCGGTTCCCGGGTGCAGTTTACCGGTTACAATGCGAAGAAAGCGGGACGCGATGTGTTAGACGCCCTCCTTGCCGATCTCGGCATCGAAGCCGACCGGATCACCGCCATCGTTTCCACGGGCTACGGGCGCAACAACATTGATTTCGCAGACAAAGCGGTTACTGAAATCACCTGCCACGGGGCCGGCGCCCATTTCGTCAATCCGGAAATCCGCTTTGTCATTGATGTGGGCGGCCAGGACAGCAAGGTGATCCGGCTGGACGAAAACGGTAAGGTGACGGATTTCGCCATGAACGACAAGTGCGCGGCCGGCACCGGCCGGTTCCTGGAGGTCATGGCCCGGGCCCTGGAAGTCGATCTCGACGAATTCGGCAGCCTCTATGCCCGATCGGATCACCCGGCCCGAATCAGCAGCATCTGCACGGTGTTTGCCGAGTCGGAGGTGATATCACTGATTTCCAAGGGGGAAAGCCGGGAGAACATCGTGGCCGGCATCCAGGAATCGGTGGCCTCCCGGATTTCGGCAATGGCCCGCCGGGTCGGGGTAGCGCCTCCGGTGATGATGACCGGGGGCGTGGCCAAAAACATCGGGGCGGTGGAAGCCCTGAGAAAAAAGCTCGAAACCGATATCGAAGTGTCTGAATACGCCCAGGTCAACGGCGCCATCGGGGCGGCGATACTGGCGCGGCGTTTAGTTATGTAATAGAAAACGGAGAATGTTTATATACATGAAGAACATGCAGATCCATGAAGGTTTTAATTCAAAAACAGCATTTCCTTCATGGATCTTCATGGTTTTCTTCATGGAGCTTCATGTTCTATACACAGTGAGACCTTGATACCAGGTTCCATTAATGACCATGAGTAAGAACGTGGGAAGGAGCTTTTTTTCGTAACTTGAGATTAGAGCGAGATTAAGATTAAGAGCAAGAGCAAGAAAATATTTCCTGCATTTCACTCAGTAAAGGAGAAGGGCAATGGCAACCGTCAGGTTCGATCCGGAAGTATGTAGCGGCTGTGAAACAATCGACTGCCTGATGAAATGTCAGTACATTAATTTCCGGGATGTTGCGGATGCCCGAAGCGAGCGGGAAAAGATCAACTCGAGCGGGCAGAGCCGGGTGCTCGAAGAATGCCTGACCTGTTATGCCTGCCAGGAATACTGCCCTTACGATAACAATCCCTTTTACCATCTCGTCGACCGCCAGGAGGCGCTTGGAATCCTGCCCGCCCCGACTCCCATTGTAAAAGAACAACTGAAAATGATGGCCCCGAAAGGCCGGATTACAAAGCAGCAGGTGACCTCGCCGGTCGTCGACATGTGCGCGTTTCCGATGCTTACGGGGTGCATCCGTGGAACGCTTTTTGAAGGCGCATCGGTCGTTGTCGGCACCGACATTTTCTGCAACATCATGTGGCTCCATTTCGCCAGAAATTCCGTGATCCGTGAACGGGTGCCGGAGGTGATCGACCGGATAATGTATTATTATCTGTCGGATTCCGGCATATCCGAGCTGATCTGCTTCCACGACGAATGCTATGGGACGTATACGAGTGTGGCCGATGCCTACGGCATCGAGGTTCCCTTCAAACCGGTGCACCTGTTCGATTACATCAACGGCCGGCTTGATATACTGGCAGACCGGATCAAACCCCTTGACGTCAAGATTGCCTACCAGCGCCCCTGCTCTAATCGGCTGATCCCTCAGACCGATTCTGTTCTGGATGAAATTTTCAAAAAGATCGGCGTGGAGCGGGCCGACCGGACCTATGACCGGCAGAACGCGCTTTGCTGCGGCGGGGTGCCCCGGGCGCAGCAGCGCGATGATGAAGCCGACCGCCTCGTGGAGGACAATATCGCCGATATGGTCGATTCCGGGGCCAAATACTGCGTATTCAACTGCCCGTTCTGCATGGCGACCTTAGCCGAGGCGGTCCTCGAAAAAGGGCTGATGCCGATCCTGGTCAGTGACCTGGTCCAGATGGCGCTTGGGGAATAAATAAAAAGACGGTTCAAGGTTCAGGGTTCAAGGTTCAAGGTTAAAAACCTTAAAGCGGTTCTCAACATTAGTGGACTATGCCGGAATCTTGATGTTTTTCGTGCACGGCATTTAAAGATGTTCTTTTCCGTAAAAACACACTCAATAGGGTGAATAGCGTCGCCCTTAACTTTGAACTTTGAACCTTGAACTTTGAGCCCGCCTTTCAACCTTTTTTTACCGGAGTCGGATGCTTATGGAAAAGCTGATCGGAAAACTGGCGGAAATTGTCGGACCGCGTTATGTCTCCGCCGAACCGGAAGAGCGGTTCCTTTATTCCATGGACCAGGGGACCATGCCGCCGTCGGCGCCCGATGTGGTGGTAATGCCCGCCAGTACGGAAGAAGTCCAGAAAATCATACGGCTTGCCAATTCAGTGCAGGTCCCGGTAGTCCCCATGGGCGGCGCCCTGGTCCTCTCAGGACTGACCCGGGCGCTCAAGGGCGGCATCATTGTCGACATGAAGCGGATGAACCGGATTCTTTCGGTAAACCCCCAGAGCCGGTATACCGTGGTCGAAGCCGGGGTCTCCGAGGGTGGGCTGCAGGCGTATCTTAAAAAACATCATCCCCGGTTGAAGCACTCCATGCCGGATGCACCGCCGATCGCCACCATTGCCGGAAACATCAGCATTCATGGTTCGGGCCACCTGTCCGTGCTCGGCGGGTTCCACTCGGATATGCTCACGGGGATGGAAGTGGTGCTCCCTACCGGGGAAATCGTACGCACCGGTTCGTGCAGCGTTTCTCCCGACTGGTTTGCCCGGGCGCCGTTGCCGGATCTCTCGGGGCTGTTTCTGGGGTGGGCCGGTACCACCGGGATTATTACCAAACTTGGAATCAAGCTTTTCCCCAATTACGCCCATAACGACCTGCTCATATTCGTCTGCGAGGATGTTGAGCTGATGCCCGATATCCTGTCCCGCCTGACCGGCGCCCAGGTGGCCGAGGACATGACGCCCTGGATGACGCCCAAACCGGAGTGGGCCAGCGGATTTTTCCACACCAACATCGCC
>JAGXHH010000194.1 GCA_024636355.1 Desulfobacteraceae bacterium
GAATGGTTTGGCGAAGAAGAGATTCCGACCTACCTGAAGACCCATCCGGCGACCGCTGACCGGATCATCAGCCTGAGCGAGAATCTGTCCGGCAAAAATCAGCCGGAGATTAAAAACACCTATGCGTTCGAGCGTACCCGGGCACGGATCATTGCCCTTTATGGCAGACAGGCAAACGTTCTGGACCATTTTGCCCGCATGGCCAAAATCCAGCCCGACAACCCGGCGATACTCTACGGCTACGGGCTTGCCCTGGCCGAAAACGGGCGGCCCGAAGCCGCTGTCGCCAAATTGAGGGCGGCCACGATCCTTCGACCCGATGACCCGTATATCACCATTGCACTCGGGCAGGCACAGTTTCTTTCCGGCGATTACGCAAGTGCCGGTAAAACGCTTAAAGAAATCGATCAAATAAGGAAATACGGCCCCGACGGACTCTTTTACCTGGGGCGGGTGCAGATGGCCACAAACGATTTTGTCGCCGCGACCATCACCTTTGAAAAACTTCTGGCCGAAACCCCGGATCATGAGCAGACGCTTTATTTTCTGGGACAAAGCTACGGGGAGCTCGGAAAACTGGGCGAGGCCCATTTTCATCTCGGACGGTATTACCGCAAATTGAAAGACTTGAAAAACGCCCGATTCCATTTCGCTCAATCACTGAAACACACGAATGATCCGGAAAAGCAGGCCCGGATCGAGGAACAGCTCAAGGGCCTCGAGAAAATGAAAACAGGAATTTCCAGGGAGGACAAGAAAAGAACATTGTCCCCGCTCGGAATTACTGCTGGTCGAAATGGGAAAATTTCATGGAAAACGTCCCCCGGCCCTGTGACGAGGAACGAAGGGCGGTTGTATAACCAAACATTTTCGACAGGGGCACCGATGCACTGATTATCTGGTTGTCCGCCTTGGCGGCGATCGATTCGATCTTGCCGCCCCGGGAGCTCAAATCTCCGATAACCTCACCCATGAAGCTGTCGGGGACGAAGATCTCCACATCCATAATCGGTTCCAGGAGAAACGGCTCGGCCTTTTTCATCGCTTCCCGGCAGGCCATGTTCGTGGCCACCGAGTAAGCCAACTCGGTCCCCACCCCTTCCCTGTAGAGACCACCGGTCACGACAGCCTCCACATCGACCACCGGGTAGCCCATTTTCTCCCCGTATTCCATCGCTTCTTTAAACCCTTTTTCGACAGCCGATATGAACTGGGGAGGAATCACGTCCGCGGCAACTTCGGAACGGAAACGGATGCCGCTTCCCCGGGCAATGGGGATCAATGACAGGACCACCTCGGCGAAATGCTTGTGCCCGGCCACCTCCCGGTCGAACGTTCCGGTTGCGGAAGCGGATTTCGCGAGCGTCTCCCGGTAGACCACCTGGGGTTTTCCCACATTGACATTGGTGTTGAATTCCCGGCGCATCCGGCTGGTGACGATCTCCAGGTGCAGTTCCCCCATCCCCGACAGGATCGTCTGACCGGTATCCTTATCCTGTTTTACCTGCAGGGTGGGATCTTCGGCCATCAGCTTTTCGAGCACCTGCTCGAGTCTTTCCTGGTCGTCGTGGGTCTTGGGCTCGATGGAGATCGACAGGACCGGCTTGGTGAACACCATCTGCTCGAGGAGCACCGGATTGTTTTTATCGCACAGCGTCTCGCCTGTAGACGATTCCTTAAGGCCGATCACACCGACGATGCTGCCCGGACCCGCCGAATCGATGCGCTCGCGTTTGTTGGCGTGCATTTTCATGATGCGCGAGATCTTTTCGGTTTTCCGGCGCGCCGGGTTGTAGATGTCGCCCCCCTCTTTCAATACCCCGCTGTAGACCCGTACATAGGAAAGTTTGCGCCCCTCCGCCATCGATACCTTGAAGATAAGGGAGACGACATCGCCTTTCTCATCGGCGGTATACGAAACGAGTTCCTCTGTGTCCGGTTTTCTCCCCTGGATCGGGGGCGCTTCCAAGGGGCTGGGCAGAAACCGGATCACCGCATCGAGGAGCGGCTGGACGCCCTTGTTCTTCAGGGCCGAACCGCACAGCACCGGAACCAGTTTAAGGCCGATGGTGACTTTCCGGATCGCCGTGGCCAGCTGGTCATTGGAGATCGGCGCTTCTTCCAGGTAGAGGTCCATGAGCTCATCGTCAACTTCGGCAACGGTTTCAATAAGCTTGTCCCGGTACTCGGCGACCATATCTTCGAGATCGGACGGGATTTCACCTGTCTTGAACGGCTCGGTCGGGGCATCGGATTCCCAGACGATCTGCTGCATGCTGAGCAGGTCGATGACGCCCCGGAAATGATCCTCGCTGCCGATCGGCAGCTGCAGGATCAGCGGCTTCGCGTTTAAGCGCTGCTTCATCATCTCGATGACCCGGAAGTAATCGGCGCCGACCCGGTCCATCTTGTTTATAAATGCGATTTTCGGCACGAGGTACTTGTCCGCCTGGTGCCAGACGGTTTCCGACTGCGGCTCCACTCCCCCCACGGCACAAAAAACGCCGACCGCCCCGTCGAGCACGCGGAGCGAGCGCTCCACCTCGATGGTAAAATCGACGTGGCCGGGGGTATCGATAATCTGGATATCCTTGTTCTGCCACTGACAGGTGGTCACCGCTGACGTAATGGTAATGCCGCGCTCCTGCTCATCGGGCATCCAGTCCATGACCGCTTCCCCATCATGGACCTCGCCGATCTTATGCGATCGTCCCGTATAGAACAGGATGCGTTCGGTCACCGTGGTCTTGCCGGCATCAATATGTGCAATAATACCGATATTTCTTATATTTGCGTATTTTGAATTTGGTTTCATCTCACCAACAGCATCTGTGCAGTTAAGGGATAAGCGATTGCAATATGACCGACAAGTGTTTCGGCCTCATTGCCCTCGACCAGGATTTTTACCCGGTCGATTTCTTCCATATTTAAAACCAGCGTATTTACGATCGAATAAACCGTCAATAGCTCCGATCGTACACCGCCGGGATGCGCTTCGGCAATTTCCCTCGAAAAATCGACATAGGCGGTTCGACCGCTGATGAAAACGGTACGAAGCTTTGTGTTTTCCCCAAGGGTGGGAATCAGTGATCCGGCCGGCCCTTCAATGAGCGCTTCGATAATTTGCCGGCAAAAGAGCAGGCCATCACCCGAATTGCCCATCGCAATCGGTTCCCCCGTCAGAAACCGTCCCGCCGGTTCACCGAAATAGAGATAGACCGGACGGTCGGATGCCGCCTCTTCATTGCTGCTTCCGGCGTTTCCGGCCAATATGCCGAAAGCGGCAACACCTCCGACGACCAGTAACAGGTGCAGGTAGTTCAATGGGTGTTTTTTCGGTTTAAAACAGGCCCTCATCTTTACCGTGCCCCCAATATAAGAAAGATATCGGCAAGTGCCAGTAGAAATGTTATAACGCATGCGTTAAGGTAGTTGACCCGTTAAAGCGATTATCTTGCCATACGGATGATACTGGCTAAAAACCATGCATCATAAGACAGATGTCAGGCACTTGTCAATATTCAACCCCGGCTATTATCGAGAGGTCTTTTTATCCGAATCCCGATTTCAACCCGATTTCAGAGACGGGGCACCCGCTTTCTGCTTTACCGGCAGGTTCGGAAAAGAAATCCGGCCCAAATATACTTGACTTTATCGAACCATTTGTGGCAGGTAATTCTTTTTAAAATTTATTTTTATGTAATAAGGTATTTATTTTTTTTGACCCGTAATTATATTAAAGCCAAATTCGTTGTAAAACAGCCGCTTGCCGGCACTTAGAATCATTTAATACGACTGTGCTTTTTGAGAGCTTCCGGCGTAAAAATCAATCGCCGTCTGATCCGGAGCACAAACGGAGGTTACTGTATGGGAGAACCAGCAATTAAACTTGGCGGAAAACGGAAAAGCGTTTTCATGGACAAGGTCAAGGAACTGCTTCCGGAAGGCGGCAATCTTGACTTGTGTCTGACCTGCGGCGCCTGTTCGTCAGGATGCCCCGCGACCGGTATCGGGGGTATGGATGCGCGCAAATTCCTGCGCATGGCAGCCCTCGGTATGGACGAGGAACTTTTGAAAAGCGATTGGGCCTGGCACTGCACCATGTGCATGCGGTGCATCTATGTCTGCCCGATGAAAATCAACATTCCGCAGCTCGTATTCAATGTTCGAGGAAGCCGGCCGCGCGAAGACCGCCCCAAAGGGATTCTCGGCTCCTGCGATATGGCGCTTCGTAACGACACGTGCAGCGCCATGGGCGCAACGGAAGAGGATTTCCAGTTCGTGGTGGAAGACGTGCTCGAAGAGTACCGCGAAGCCCAGCCGGAATTCAAGGACATGCAAGCGCCTGTCAACAAGCAGGGCGCCTACTACTTTTTAAACCAGAACTCCCGGGAGCCGGTGACCGAGCCGGATGAAATGGTGCCGCTCTGGAAGATCCTGCACCTGGTCGGTGCCGACTGGACCTACGGGACCAAGGGATGGGCCGCGGAAAACTACTGCATGTTCATGGCCGACAATGAGGCCTGGAAGCACATCGTGGAGGTCAAGGCAAAGGCGGTCGATGATCTCGGCTGCAAGGTCTGGCTCAACACCGAGTGAGGGCACGAATTGTTCGCAGTCCGGGCCGGACTGCAGAAATTCAACATCTCCCACAACTTCGAAATCCAGAGCATCATTCAACTTTATGCCCAGTGGGTCCGAGAGGGCAAACTGAAGGTCAACTCCGACTGGAATAAGGACCTTAAGGTGAAATTCACCGTCCAGGATCCCTGCCAGCTGGTCCGCAAAACATTCGGTGATCCGGTAGCAGAAGATTTGCGCTACGTGGTCAAGAGCGTGGTCGGCGAAGAAAACTTCATCGATATGGTCCCCAACCGATCCAATAACTACTGCTGCGGCGGCGGCGGCGGTTTCCTCCAGGCCGGTATGCCGGAAGAACGTCGCAAATACGGCGAAATGAAAGCCAACCAGATCCTGAACACCGGTGCGGCTTACTGCATCACCCCGTGCCATAACTGCCATGCCCAGGTCCATGATCTGAGTGAAATCCGGCACCACCCGTGGCAGACCACCCACCTGTGGACCCTGATCGCCCTTTCTCTGGGTGTTCTCGGAGAAGCGGAACGGGAGTACCTCGGCGAAGACCTGAAAAACGTCGCCATGTACGGGGCGTAAGCGTTATAATCACGCGTATTGCCAATAGCTAACAGCTCAAAAGGGGCGCTTTGCAACAGCAAAGCGCCCCTTTTTTCCGTTTCCGGCAAATCGCGTTCCCGCCCGAACGATTACTCGATTGTATAGTGTTAATAATTCGGCTCCGTGATGAAATCATCACCCTGGAGTTTGGACACTGTGCCCCATCCCGGAAGGGCGATTCGTGAATCGCCCCTACACCGTGAGGGTCATTCGTAGGGGCGATTCACGAATCGCCCCCCCGTGATGATGAAATCATCACCGCCGATCATTCGGTGGCATTCAACACAGCTTTCGACTTTCCCGGCTTCCCTCAAGGCGCCCCGTGGCCCGTATTCGGCCCAGAACCAGTTTCCGGCAGCCGGGTTGTACCCGGTGACCTTGTACATCGGGGTAACGGCCATCAATGTCTTTTTGTCTTCCGCATAGTTTTCCTTGACCAGTATGGCCCCGTCAGGCATATCCGTTTCGTTTCGAATGGCCTTGTAGGCGAGATCGTTGACATAGAGTTTCAGATACGAGCCATGGGGACTCTGCCCCGGATAAGCCCCTTCATATCCCGGAAAAAATTTCCATCGGGTATACGGCTCCGTCCGGTTGATGTGTTTCCATAGCGGACCTGCCTCGGGTGCGGGCCGCTCTTCTTTGCCCTTTTCCGCATAGCGCTGGCAGGAAATCAGTGTAAAAATAGCCGCCAACACAAGAATGAAAATGATGCGTCCCACTCTCATTTTGCCGTTCCCTTCCTATCTCGCGTGATGGGGTTGTCTTCTGTTATCGCCTGGGTAATTGCGCTCCTCTTATGTTAACAAATAACGGAGGCACCGGGTGATTCCCATAAGGCAAATCCTGTAAATTCCTCCCGATGATCCGGTATCCGGTAAAGGCGACCGGCGCGGTCGCGTTATGATCACGGAATAATCAGCTGGTAAAATTAAGAACATGGATTGCAGGCGAAGGGTACGAAGCGGCAGCACCGTTTCAAGAATCGAAAGAAGGATGTGCTGACGAAGGAAGGATGTGCTGAAGAAAAGGCGGCTATCTTTAAAAAGCCTCCTCTGTGAACTCTGCGTCCTCTGTGGTTAATTCAACTTTTCACGAATTCGTCAATCTCAAGCAAACGTCAGAAGAAGTCTCTCCTGCAAATTATGACTGAGCCGAAGGCGAATACCTCATTCTGGATTCTGGCTCCTGGATTCTGGCTCCTGAGCTTTTATCCGTTAATCGCCGCCGGGCGGTGACGGAGTGATTTTTTCCAGCAGCGACCACATTTTCTTGATAGGTTTTGTAACCGGGCTCGACAGGGTTTTGACTTTGTAATCGTCCAATGTCCCCTTTACCCGTGCCTGAAACACATAGCTGCGCAGGAGGTCGATCGTGTAATGCTTGATCAGGTTTAAAACGGGTATCTCATCGAGCAATCCATTGCTCTTTGCCACTGTGGTCAACAGGTCGATGCGTTGATGCTTGAACGGCACCCCCTTTTTCAATTCAATCTTTCCTTCCATATGGATGGGAACCGATCCGCCCGTAAAAAGAAGGTCCTCGACCTGAATTCGACCATCGCCGGCCTTAAAGATGCCGTATGCGTCGGTTACCGGACTTTTGCTGGGAAGGTGCAGATCCAATACGCTTAAGACGGAAACCAGCAGTGGAAAACTGTAAAGCATGCCGCGATCGATCTTGACTTCGCCGACGCCCGTAAATGTTTCCGGGTTGAATGCCGTTCCCGTAAGGCGCAGGCCGGCCCGCATGACCCCGGCAGGAGCTTCCCGGCCCTCGATGCCGAATGCCCCCATAAGGGATTCAAAATCGAGATGGGCAATATCGACAGCGGTTTTCCAATTCCGGGTTTCCAGATTGATCCAGGTTTCATCCGACGCAATCCTGCCCCCATAAGCACTGATACCAATGTTCCGGAACGTCAGAACAGGCGTTGCGTACTCGAAATCCGCAGTCAGCCGGTTGCCTTCGAGTGCGCCTGCAGACAGCTCGCTCAGGTCAATTTTTCCGGACAAATCCGGATTCCTCAAATCATCTGCCTTGATGCGGAATTGAGCCGTACCGGCAGCGGAAAACGGTGCTTCACCGGGCGACATTTCAATGTGGTAAATCACCGCCGTCATACTGCCGTCATAATGTCCGCCGCTTTCCCTCCGGAGTTCTCCATGGAGCTTGCATTGGCCGGTCAGGTCGACATTGGCCAGTCCTTCGCTGTCGAAAGGCAGGCGGCTGAAGAGCTCTTCTCCGACGATAATGTTGCCGGTTTCAAACTGGAGGTACGAGGCTGCTGTCGATCCCTCCAGGGGCGTCGCCCCGCTTCCCCGGAAACCGATACCGTAGATATCGCCCCGCAGATTTGACAACTGAATACCGTCACTTCCGAGGCTCAGGTTGCCGTAACCGTTTTGGGCAACTGTCCCGTAATCCGGATGGTGCATACTCACGTTCCGCAGATCGGCCTGGGCGTTTATTCCCGCAAGCGATTTGCGGACCGAGCCTTTGACCGGCTGCCAGTTTTCCGCCTGAACC
>JAGXHH010000195.1 GCA_024636355.1 Desulfobacteraceae bacterium
AAATCACCGGGAACCGGGGTTAGTCAGCTTTTTACGCTGTCATCAAAATTGATTTGAAATACAACATGTTTATTCTCTGAATATGATCTGAAAAATAGATTGAATTCTTAAGGGAGGTAAACATGCTGAAAGGCAAAACCGCACTGGTCACCGGAAGCACCAGCGGCATCGGCCAAGGCATTCTCTCCGCGTTTGCCGGAGCCGGATGCCATATAGTCATGAACGGGTTCGGGGACGAAAAAGAGATCGAAACAAACCGGATGCGTCTTCAGGAGGAACACGGCATCCGGGTGCTTTATTCTTCTGCGGACATGTCTAAACCCGAGAGCATCGAGGCGATGGTCCGGCAGGCAGAAACCGAATCTGGCGGTATCGACATCCTGGTAAACTGCGCCGGCATCCAGTTTGTCTCCCCTGTCGACGAATTCCCGCCGGATAAGTGGGAAGCCGTTATTGCCATCAACCTGTCCTCGGCCTTTTACACTATCCGCGGCGCCCTGCCGAAGATGAAGGAAAAAAAATGGGGCCGGATCATCAACATCGCCTCGGCCCACGGATTGGTGGCCTCTCCTTTTAAATCAGCCTATGTGGCGGCCAAACACGGCATGGTCGGCTTGACCAAAACCGTGGCCCTCGAAATCGCCGAACAGGGGATCACCTGCAATGCCATCTGCCCCGGTTTTGTAAAAACCCCACTGGTCGACAACCAGATTGCCGACCAGGCCAGGGCACACAAAATGGATGAGCAAACCGTGATACGCGATGTGATTCTCGCCTCCCAGCCGACCAAGAAGTTTGTGGGGATCGAGGAAATAAACGCCCTGGCACTTCTGTTGGCAAGCGATCAGGCAGCCTCCATAAACGGGTCGGCGCTGGCCATTGACGGCGGATGGACGGCACGCTGATATGAAATCGATTAACCTGGCCCTGCAGGGCGGCGGTTCCCACGGCGCGTTCACCTGGGGGGTTCTCGACCGGTTGCTTGAATCCGATGGCATCCATATCGAAGGGATCAGCGGTTCCAGTGCCGGGGCAATGAATGCGGCAGTGGTTGCCGACGGCTTGATGGACAACGGCCGCACCGGAGCAGGGGAGCACCTGGAAACATTCTGGCGTGAAATCAGCCGGTTCGGCCAGGCCAGTCCGCTTCAGCGAACGATTTTTGATGTGCTTTTCAATAACTGGAACCTGGACAACTCCCCGGGGTATGTGGCATTCGACCTGCTGACCCGGCTGGCCTCCCCCTATGAAATAAATCCACTTGATCTCAATCCGCTCAAGGACCTGGTCGAAAAAACGGTCGATTTCAACAGGCTGCGCCGGTGCGACCGGCTCCGCCTGTTTATCTCCGCCACCTATGTCCGAACCGGCAAGGTCAAGGTGTTTGACCATTCTGAACTGTGCGCGGATTCAATTATGGCATCGGCCTGCCTGCCGCATTTGTTCCGGGCGGTCGAAATCAAAGGCGAATCGTATTGGGACGGCGGCTACATGGGCAATCCCGTCCTGTTTCCTTTTTTTTACAACTGCGCTTCCCGGGACATCGTCATCATCCGGATCAACCCGCTCTGCTGTCAGCAGACGCCAACCAAAGCCATGGAAATCGTAAACCGGATCAATGAGATCAATTTTAACAGCAGCCTGCTGAGCGAATTGCGGGCGGTCGACTTTGTCGGCAGACTCGTCGACGAGGGACGGCTGGATCCGGACCGCTACAAACACATGCTGGTACATATAATAGATGGCGAGGAGGCGCTGGAACCGCTCAATGCTTCGAGCAAGTTCAACACCGAATGGGCGTTTCTCCGGAAACTGTTCGATATCGGTCGAAAGGCAGCAGACGAGTGGCTGAAGCAGCATTATGACAAGCTCGGTGAGCGATCGTCTGTCGATGTCCAGGAAATTCTAAGGTAGTGCATTCGAAAAAATCCGTCTTTGATGAATCCGTAAAAAAGCAAAACCAACCACAGAGAACACAAAGTGCGGCCATTGGCAACAACCAAACTATATCAAACCACAGAGACACTGAGGACAGCGGTTTGATATACATGAAGATCATGAAGAACATGAAGGTTTAAATTAAAAAATCTGCTTATCCGAAAACTCCAGTTAATAAATTCTCTCGCAGAGCCGCTGAGGACGCGGAGAGCTCCTCTGCGCTCCCAGCGCCTCTGCGAGAGGATCTTCGACTCCTTGGCACCAAAAAGTTTAGGTGGGGTGAAACGGATAACCATACTGCCGTAAACGTAAAGTCTGCTTGACACCCTTTTCCGACTTCGGATATCTTGAATATGCTGATCTGATGATGTTTTTCGCACATTTGCACATCTAATACGTCAACCCTCTCACCCGGAGAAGAAAAGCATGCTCAAGACGAAAATCACCGAAAAATTCGGCATCCGGCACCCGATTGTCGGCGGGGCCATGATGTGGATCTCCACGGCCGAATATGTTGCCGCAATGAGCGAGGCCGGCGGCCTCGGAATACTGGCGTCGGCCAATTACAAATCAAAGGACGCCTTTGCCGAAGCCGTTGGCAGAATGAAGGAACTGACCGAAAAACCCTTTGGAATCAACATCAACCTGTTTCCGGCGATGACCCAGATCGACAACAACGATTACCTCGATGTCATGGCCGATTATGGCTTGAAGATCGTGGAAACCTCCGGGCACCATGCACCCGAAGATCTCGTCGGCCGGTTCAAGGATCTGGGGATGACCTGGGTTCACAAATGCGTCGGCGTAAAATACGCGAAAAAAGTCGTCGCCATGGGGGCCGATGTGGTCACGGTGGTCGGCTATGAAAACGGCGGGGCTACCGGCCGGCTTGATCTCGGCACCCTGGTGCTCGTTCCGGTGGTGGTCGATGCGATCAACGTCCCGGTTATCGGCGGCGGCGGGGTTTCCGACGGCCGAGGACTCGCAGCGGTTCTGTCCATGGGCGCCGAGGCGGCGATCATGGGCACCCGGCTGCTCGCCACAAAAGAAGCCCCCATCCACGACACGATCAAACAGGCGCTGATCAACGCATCGGAACTCGACACCATGCTCGTGATGCGCTCGCTAAACGCCACCCACCGGGTGCTGTGCAACGAAGCAGCGAAGCAGTGCCTGGTGCTGGAAGAACAGAAGGCGGATTTTGCCGAACTCTATGAAGTCATCAAAGGGGAAAACGCCCGGCTGATGTTCTGCGAGGGCCAAATTGACAAGGGAATTCTCGCCTGCGGTCAGGGCATCGGTCTGGCCTATGATCTGCCGACATTAAAAGAGCTGTTCGATCGTATGGTCGGTGAAGCCGAACAGGCGCTGGGACGGTTTTCGAATTAATTTTGGGTCCTTCGTGCCTTTTGATTTCATCTGTCATGGGCGGACACGCAGGTCCGCCCCTACAAATGGCCGATCCGCGCGTAGGGGCGGACCTGCGTGTCCGCCCGGGCCTGCGTGTCTGCCCGGGCCTGCGTGTCCGCCTGGTCGACTACCCGCGAATCAGCTCCAACACCTGGGGCAGCAGGGCCGGGGTTGTTGAGATGGCCTCTTTGGCGTACATCGTCGGATTTCCCCGCCAGTCGCCGAAATAACCGCCGGCTTCCTTTAAAATCGGCGGAAACGGGGCGCAATCCCAGTCGTTTACCACCGCATCGAGCATCAGTTCCACCCGGCCGGTGGCTACCAGGCAATGCCCGTAAGCATCGCCCCAGCCGGCCCGGAAATAGCACGCCCGCTGAATCCGTTCCCAGGCATCGCCCCGGCCGTATTCGGCGAAACTGCCCGGATCCGTAAAAGCAACGACGGCCTTGTCGAGTCGATCCACTGTTGATACAAACGAGCGCCGCCCGTTAAACCAGCACCCCTGACCCGTGGCTGCGGCCACCATTTCGTCGAGCGCCGGAAAATAGACCGCCCCCACTTCCACATTCCCGTCGATCTCCAGCCCGATCAGCACACTGTAAAGCGGCACCCCGCGCACGAAGGATTTCGTGCCGTCTATCGGATCGATAAACCAGCGGTGGCTCCCCTGACCGCTCTGGCCGTACTCTTCTCCTACGATGGCATGCTCGGGATATTTTTTTTCGATACGCTGCCGAATCAGCTCTTCGGCTTTCTTATCAGCGACAGTGACCGGCGTGTTATCCGATTTAAATTCAGCAGCGGTGCCGGTCTGAAAATAGCCGAGTGTAAGCCGGCCGGCCAGGTAAGCGGTTTCTGTGGCAAAGGCAAGATAGGACTGCAATGATCGGTCGTTTACGGTCATGAGGGTTCGCCCGGATGTGACAGGTTGTAGAATAATAATTTACAGGCCATTGGCACTATAATTCGGAGCCCACCATAGAACACCGCAGTAGAATTGTTAATCTTTTTTTCAAAACGCCTCGGCCATTTCTTTCGCTTTTTCAATCGCCTTTTTCCGGTTGACTTCGGCATTCGGCGACAGAGTAGACTCCACAATAACCCTTCGGATATCCTCGAACCCGATAAACTTCAGGACCAACTCGAAATACTGTGTCTGAAGGTCCATCGACTCCTGCTCGGTCCCTCTCGGATATTCATTGCCGCGGGCATAGGAAACAAAAACCGGCCGGTTTTTAATCAATCCGGAGAAGCCGGCTTCCGGTGAGTAGCTGAACGCATACCCGGGCTGAACCAGGATATCGATATACTGTTTAAGCCGATACGGAATCCCGAAATTCCACATGGGTACGGCAAAGACGTATTTATCCGCCGATTTGAATTCCTCGATCAATTCCTCGACGACCCGCCATTCGGTCTGCTCCTCCCGGGTCGGGTTTCCCCCGTGCAGAATGGAATATTTGGCGTCGAGTGTTTTCCCGTCAAATGCGGGGAGTTCTTTTTCGAAAAGATTGAATGACACCAGTTCATCGTCGGGTTGATGCTGCCGATACGCTTCGACGAACGCATCGGCCACCCCGATGGAAAACGATCGGGATTTCCGCGGCGATGCCTGAATGTAGAAGACCCTGCTCATGTTCTATCCTCCTTTTTTCTTTTTTCAAAATCAGCAATTTCTGCGGCCTCATCGTAGGGGCGACCGGCCGGTCGCCCCTACACCGCCTAAAACAGCTGCATTTCAATCAGGTGCGGCCCGTCTTCCTTCAACGCCTTTTCGATTGCCGGCACCAGGGCTTCCACGGTATCTGCCGCCACGGAAGAAACCCCCTGGGCCTCGCCCATTTTCACCCAGTCGATCCCGTCGAGATCGGTCAGTTTCCGGCCATAGGGTCCGGGCTCCCCGGTCTGGGCGCGGGCCTGTTCCATTTTCAGTATATCGTAACTCCGGTTGTTGCAGACCAGGGTGGTGATGTTCAGATTTTCGCGCGCCTGGGTCCACAGCGACTGGACCGTGTACATGGCGCTGCCGTCGGCCTGGAAGTTGATGACCGGCCGATCCGGGCAGGCAACCGCCGCCCCGACCGAACAGGGGGGACCGTGGCCTATGGCGCCGCCGGTGACCGTCAGGTAGGTAAACGGGGGGCAGCCGGCCGCCTGCGCGAAATAACCCATACCCGAAGTAATCGCCTCTTCGACAATAATGGCCTTTTCCGGCTGCATGGCGGCCAGCACGGTGCAGACTTTATTGCTGTCGAGCTTGCCGGTCGGCATTTCCGGACGGCCGGGCCGGGCCAACTCCGGTTCTCCTGATCTGTCGGCGCCGACACTTTCAGACAATGCTTCCAGGGCGTATATGATGTTCCGGCGATGATCGCCAATGCGAGCCGTCCGTTGTGAATCTGAAATCAACCGGCTGACCGATCCTTCGTATCCAAAAAACGCCACCGGTTCCCGTGCGCCTGCCATTATCAGCACATCGTAGTGCTTGAGCACCTCCAAGGCCATCTCCGGCAGGTACGGCAGCTTGGCCACATCCGGCAGGCCGGCGCCTCGATCGACCCGCGCCGGAAAGGTCTCGCAGACCAGGTCGCATCCGGTTGCCGAACGGATCCGGGCGGCGGTCATCAATCCCTTTCGGGTAAGTGCCGGCCCGCCGAGCACCAGGGCGGTCCGCTTGTTCGCTTTCAACAGGTCGGCCGCATGTTCGACCGCTCGTGCATCAAAACGCGGCGTCCGGATTTCGGTCGAAACGATCCCCTGCCCGTCGGCCGCACTCCACTGGAAATCGTGAGGGACGACCAGGGTAGCAATCTGGCCGGCCATTGCGGCTTCAAACGCTTTGGCCGTATCACGGGAAAGATCGCCTAAAGCCCCAACCGTGCGGTGCCACCCGGAAACGGTACCCGAAAGGGCGGCAATTTCCATGGCCAGCGGCGGATCGGCGGGCAGATGCCAGGTGGCATGTTCGCCGATAACATTTATCAGGGGAGTACCGGCGCGGCGTGCATTGTGCAGATTGGCCAACCCGTTGGCAAAACCCGGTCCGAGATGCAGCAGGGTCATGGCCGGCTTCTCCTTCATCCGGCCGTAACCGTCGGCCGCCCCGGTGCAGACGCCTTCAAACAATCCGAGCACCCCCCGGATTCCGTCCACATTATCCAATGCGCTGACCAGCGGCATTTCGGTGGTTCCCGGATTTGCGAAACAGACATCGACTCCGGCATTTACAGCGGTCTGAATAAGAACATCCGCTCCGTTCATGACACCTCCGTTCGTAACTGTCTCTGATTTCGATCTGTTTTTCTTTAAAACATAAATGGATTGTGAAGATCGGCAAGTAGAACTGCGAAGATACGAAGAAACAGGAAGCCGGAGCTTCCTGGAACGGGCTCTGTAGGAGCGGGCCATGCCCGCGAATGGCGGATGCATTTTTCGCGGGCATGGCCCGCTCCTACATGGTCATCCGTCAATCACAGCCCTTTATTCTTCTTCGAGCCGGGCGCGGAGAAACTTCGACATCCGGCCGTCCGGCTCGATTTCGAGATAGATCAGCCAGTGTTCCCGGGCCGCACTCAGGTTGCCGAGTTTTTCCAGAACCATGCCGAGATTGCAGTGGGCGTCCGGAAATTCGGGATCTTCATAAAGCGCCTTAATGTAAAAGAGCATGGCGTTTTCAGGCTCCCCTCGGTCGTCGAACATATTGGCCAGGTTGAAATTGGCTTCCACATGATCCGGATCGATACACAAGGCGCGGCGGTAGCAGTTTTCCGCCATTTCCAGATCTCCGGCCCTGAATCTGAGATTTCCCAGGTTGACGAAGGCGTCCGTATGCTCGGGATCCTCATCGATCAGGTCCTCATATTTCTTTTCGGCAAGTTTCCACTGGGCGTTGTCTTCATGTTCCAGTGCCTGAAAGAACAGATCGCCATCCAGATCCGTCGTAAGCGTTACCAGGGCAGCAGGTGCCGGCCTGATTTCCTGCTTTTCGAAATTCAACAGGATCTGCCCGTCGGAAGTAAACCGCTGGTTGTCTTTACCGACTATGATATCGTCGCCGACAATGGAGATTTTCAATTCCGTCAGCGGCTGTCCGGTCTGGGGCATACGTACTTTCAATTGCCTGATGCACTTGATGATTTTCTTTGTGGTTACCCCCTTTGCCCGCAGGTCTTTTACCGTACGGAACGCAATCAGGGATTTGAAATCGAACCAGAGCCGCCCGTCTCGTTTTTCCGTCGCCGGAACCAGCCCGATTTTGTCCCAATAGCGAATCTGTCCCTCCGATACCCCAATGAGCCGAGAGACTTCTTTCTGGGTATACATCCGTTTCAAGGCAATCGCCCTTTCCATGAATCGTTTGGGAAAATCAAATAAAATCAGGAATTATTAGTCTTACTACAAGTATTATATTTTAAACGCTACTGTCAAGCAGGTGCGACAACATCTTCTCCCGGCAGGCAAAGGATTAAACAAAACACTATCATAAAATTCGAACCAAACGAACTTATCGGTTCATTTTTTTAAACTAAAATCGTATATAGATTCCTGACGACAACCGGATGCACTCGTATATTCGAATGGCGGTCCGGCTTTTCAGAACCTGAAAAATTACAGAGAGGATTACAAAGATGATGAAGATGAAGAAAGCTTTCCTGATTCTGCTTGCAATATCGACGCTACTGATCCTGGGGGGTCCGGCATCGGCGGTGAACATGGAGGCCGGCAAATGGGAGATCACTTCCCGGGTGGAAATGCCCGGCATGCCCATGCAGATGCCCCCGATGACCAGCGTTCAATGTTTGACCCAGGATGAGCCGGCTCCTTCGAATCCGACTGCGGCCGACAACTCGGACTGCAGCATCGCCGATATGAAAACCGACGGAAATACCGTTTCATGGAAAATGAAATGCAACGCCGAAGGACAGAAGGTCATGATCGAAGGCAAGATCACATATGCCGGCACCACATTCGAAGGCGTGATGACCACTCTTATGGACCAGGACGGGGAAACCATGGAAATAAAAACCATCATGAACGGAAAGCGACTCGGAAACTGCGAGTAACACCGCGAGAGCGATCGCTGCAAACAGTTAAAGGTCATGAAGGAGATTGAATATCTTCTCGCAGAGACGCTGAGAGCGCAGAGGGATTCTCTGCGTCCTCAGCGTCTCTGCGAGAGAAATCATTTACTGGAGTTTTCGATCGAAATCGAAATCGAAATCGCTCAATGGATCAAAGTTTTTCACTGAAGTAAACCGGATATCCATAAAAACTTTTTACGCGAGCATCAAAACTCCTCCTGCCCGTTATCCTAATTTCACAATTAAACCCGAAAACATTCACTGACGGCGAATAGGTTCCTGCAAAAATTGGGTTGACAACGACGAACCCAACTGGTATGACCTCTTACCAATAACGCCCTTATTATTTCTTTTCCAATCCGGGAAAACTATCGACATGAAAAACCCGAATGCCCCAAAAAGCCAACCGTTCCGGCCGGCACAGCATACGGAACAGCAATTGATTACCGCCATACTCGATGGCACCTATCCGCCGGGCTCATCCCTTCCGGCTGAGCGCATGCTTGCCGAACAGTTCGGCGTTACACGGCCGACCATCCGGGAGGCGCTCCAGCGGCTTGCCAACGAAGGCTGGATCTCCATTCGGCACGGCAAAGCCACCGAAGTCAATGATTTCTGGCAGACCGGCGGGCTCCGTCTGCTGGGAACCCTTGTTAAATATGGGGAGCATCTTCCGGAAAGCCTTATCCTGCATTTGCTTGATTTCCGAATCATCATGCTTCCCCCGGTGGCCGTTTACGCGGTGCAGCACGCTCCCGAAAAAATACGGGAGCATCTCGCAGGACGCCACAACCTGCTGCAAACGGCTGAAGCGTATACCGATTTTGACTGGGAATTTCAGCTGCTATTGGCAAAACGTGCGGGAAATCCAATATTCCCCTTGATTTTAAACGATTTCAAATCGGTCTTTACCACCATGGGCCGGTTCTATTTCAGCCATGCGACCGGCCGCAAGGCTTCGGCCAACTATTACGAAGCGTTTGCAGCCGCTCTCGATCATCCCGAACGAATCGAACAGGTGGTACGAGACGCGATGTCCGCAAGTATCGCCATTTGGAAACAGATCAACCCGGCAATCATTAATCCGGAAACCAAGGAGAAGACCGATGCAACGATGGAACGGATGGGGAGATGAACGTATCGAGAAGCCGCTGCCGAAACAGGCCGAAACGCTTCTCGAACAGCTCGTGGGGCCCGGCACCCCCCCGGTAAATGTGTCACTGGAGAAAATGCTCGGAAACGTCCCGGAAGCGAACCTGCCGGAACCGTCCGGCAACATTTCCACCGCTGCCAGGGACCGCTTCGAACACGCCCACGGGCAGAGCATGCCGGACTGGGTTGCCATGCGATTCGGCACATTGAAACGGTTTCCCGATGCGGTCGCCTATCCGACATCGGAATCGGAAGTGGAAGACGTTTTCACCTTTGCCGATAAACAGAAAATGATCGTCATTCCCTATGGCGGCGGCACCAGCGTGGTCGGGCACCTTGACGTGCCCGAAACCGATGCGCCGGTCCTGAGCCTCTCCCTGGAGCGGCTAAACGGGCTGATCGAATTCGACCACCACAACCGGCTGGCCACATTCGGCGCCGGAGTCAAAGGGCCGGATCTCGAAGCCGCCCTGCGGGCGAACGGCTATACCCTGGGCCATTATCCCCAGTCATATGATTACTCGACTCTCGGCGGCTGGGTGGTGACCCGGTCGAGCGGCCAGCAGTCCTTGTACTATGGTCGCATAGAGGAGATGTTTGCTTCCGGTACGGCTTTGACACCCAGGGGGAAAATCGAATTTCCGCCCTACCCGGCCTCTGCTGCCGGCCCGGACCTGCGCCAGATCCTTCTCGGCTCGGAAGGCCGGATGGGTGTGCTCACCCGGGCAACCGTCCGGATAAAACGTATCCCCGAAAAAGATGACGTCTACGGTGTCTTTTTCCCGACCTGGGAGGCGGCCGTTCATGCCGTGCGCGAGCTCGTCGCAGCGGACCTTCCCCTTTCCATGATCCGGACAAGCAACCCGAATGAGACCTATACCAACCTGTTCCTGGCCGGTCATGAAACCCAGATTGATCTGCTGAAACGTTACCTTCGGATGCGGGGCTTATACGATGCGGTCTTCTGCATGACACTTATCGGGTTTATCGGGCCGAGCCGACAGGTCGCTGCCGGCAAACAGCAGGCCCGCCGCATCATCCGCAAATACAAAGGGGTCACCGTCGGAAAATCCATGGGAGATGCCTGGAAGAAAAATCGCTTCCTCGCCCCTTATCTGCGAAACACGTTGTGGGACAAGGGGTACGCCGTCGACACCCTGGAAACCGCCACCACCTGGAACAAAGTAACCCCGACCATGAAGGCCATCGAGTCGGCCATCGCCAATGCCCTGGAAGAATATGGCGAAACCGTGCATGTCTTCACACACCTGTCGCATGTCTATTCCAGTGGATCGAGCATCTACACCACCTACCTGTTCCGTATCGCCGACACGCCGGAAGAAACGATGGAGAGATGGCGCAAGATTAAAGCGTCGGCCAGTAGAGAAATCGTCCGGGCCGGCGGCACGATCAGCCATCAGCATGGCGTCGGCACCGACCATCGGCAATACCTGGCGGCGGAAAAAGGCGAACTGGGCATCGATATGTTGAAAAACATCTTTTCCCATATCGACCCCCAGCAGCGCATGAACCCGGGCAAACTGATCGAATAAAGGAAACTCCCATGACTCTCCAATCCATAAGGGACCGCTATGACCTGATCGTTATCGGCGGCGGGATCACCGGGGCCGGCATTTTAAGGGAAGCCGTCCGTATGGGGCTCGATGCACTGATGCTCGAAAAAAAGGATTTCGCCTGGGGCACTTCCAGCCGTTCCTCCAAGCTGGTCCACGGCGGTCTGCGGTACCTGAAAGAAGGCCGGCTGCACCTGACGTATGAATCGGTCACCCAGCGGCAGCGGCTCCTTGCAGAAGCCCCGGGACTGGTCGAGGAACTCGGGTTTCTCGTGCCGATCTATGATGGCATCGGCCCGGGACGCAACGCCCTTGCCGCGGGACTGACACTTTATGACCTGATGGCCCGCCACCGCTACCACCAGTATTACGACTGCTCTGCATTTTCCTGTATGGTTCCCCGGTTGAACACCGACGGCCTTTCAGGGGGATACCGGTTTATGGACGCCCAGGTCGATGACGCCCGGCTCGTTCAGCGCCTGATTAACGAGGCGATCGGTAATGGCGGTGCGGCGCTCAATTACACAGGGGTTTCAGAAATCCTTCGGGATGACGCTGGCAATGTCTCGGGAGTGGTCGCCGAAGACACGGAAACAGGTGAACGCTGCAACATTTCCACCCTATGCGTAATCAACGCCACCGGTTCCTGGGCGGAAACCCTGCACGCATCTCCCGAAGCCGGTCTTCATCTGCGCCCGCTGCGCGGCAGCCACCTGATGATTCCCGCCTGGCGGCTTCCGCTGTTCCAGGCGGTCACCCTGATGCACCCCGACGACGGGCGCCCCCTGTTTATCATCCCCTGGGAAGGGGCGTTGATGCTCGGAACCACGGACATCGATCACGGCTCTGATATCTCCGGCGACATTGTGACGAGCCGGGAAGAGGCGGATTATATGATCACCTGCCTGGAAGCATATTTTCCCGCAGCTGAAATCAGCCTCAAAGATTGTATCTCGTCGTTTGCCGGCATCCGGCCGGTACTGAGCAAAGGGGAAAAAGATCCTTCTAAGGAATCACGTGAACACGTGGTCTGGCGCAAACAGGGACTGGTGACCGTGACGGGAGGGAAAATGACCACTTTCCGCACCCTGGCCGCCGATGCACTAAAAGCGGCATCCAGACATCTTCCGGCAAATGCCCGACTGCGAACCGAAGAACCGGCCTTCCAACCGGTGCCCGCCCTGCCTTCCTGTGGAAAATCACTTTCCGCCTCTCAAATGCGCCGGCTTTACGGACGGTACGGCATGCGGGCAAGAAGTATAATCGATACCGCGAATTCAAAAGACCTGGAATTCATACCGGGCACCTTCACCTTGTGGGCTGAACTGCCGGTGCTGGCGAAAACCGAACAGATCCGGCATCTTTCCGATCTGCTGCTGCGCCGTGTCCGCATCGGCCTGCTGGCACCCGAAGGCGGCCGTGAGCACCTCGACCGGATCCAGACCCTTTGCGAATCGGGACTCGACTGGGATAGCGACCGGTGGAAAATCGAGCGAAAGATGTACACCGAGCACTGGGAGCATGCGCATCGCGTACCGCAATAGGATTTCCGGTCAAAGGCGGGGAGCGGTTTTGCAGGTCGGGATTCACATCCCGACGCTCACTTCCTTTTGGGAGCGGGGCTCGTCGGGAAACGATTAACCCGATTAGCCCTGTTAAACCGATTAAAAATCAAAACCCAAGGTCCTAAAGCCGTGCACGTGCACGAGCACGTGTACGTTCACGTGCACGGAAAACCTTTGATATGCTATCATTGATCATAGCGCATCGGCTGCCACCGGAAATCTGACCGGTTTCCATGCACATGTTGCCACAACCGCTTTTTAGGATTCATCAAACGAAGACCTACTCCATAGGGGGAAACGAATGGAAAACAAAGATCTGTTGCTGACAATCGACAACGGCACTCAGAGCTTGAAGGCCATGGTCTTCAACTTGTCCGGGAAGATGCAGGCCATCGTCAAGATTCCGTTTGAACCCTACTTTTCAACCCATCCGGGCTGGGCCGAACAAGACCCGGACCTCTATTGGCAAACCCTGTGCGTCGCCTGCCAACGGTTGTGGAGCGAAAAGGGAGTCGATAAAGACCGTATCGCCGGCGTATCCGTCACCACCCAGCGGGGGACCGTCATCAATGTCGAAAAATCGGGAAAACCCCTACGGCCGGCCATCCTCTGGCTCGACCAGCGTAAAACTTTCGGACTGCCACCCATCGGCGGACTATGGGGCCTGCTGTTTAAAGTTGCCGGGGTGAGCCGGACGATCGCCTATTTCCAGCGTGAAGCCGAGGCCAACTGGATCCGGACGCACCAGCCGGAAATCTGGGAAGCCACTCACAAGTACCTGCTCCTTTCCGGGTATCTCAATTATCGGCTGACCGGCGAATTCGTCGATTCCATCGGCGGACAGGTCGGCTACATTCCGTTTGATTTCAAGCGGCTCGACTGGGCAAAGGATTCGGACTGGAAATGGCAGGGGATCCCCGCCATCCGGGAAATGCTTCCCCGCATCCACCCCCCGGGGGCGACACTCGGGCAAATCACAAGGGCTGCGGCCGAACAGACCGGCGTTCCCGAAGGGTTACCGGTCATCGCCGCAGCGGCGGATAAGGCCTGCGAAGTAATCGGTTCTGGCAGCCTGACACCGGATACCGGATGTATCAGTTACGGCACGACCGCAACCATTAATGTCACCAGCAGCCGATACGTGGAGGCAATACCACTGATACCCCCCTACCCTTCGGCAATTCCGGGAAATTATTCACTGGAGGTCCAGATATTCCGCGGTTACTGGATGGTCAGCTGGTTTAAGAAGGAATTCGGCCATGCGGAACGGGAAAAAGCTGAAAACATGGGCATTGACGCCGAAATGCTTTTCGATAAACTGATCGACGACATTCCCCCGGGATGCATGGGGCTGATGCTCCAGCCCTACTGGTCGCCGGGCATCAAACTGCCCGGCCCGGAAGCCAAGGGGAGTATCATCGGGTTCGGCGACATTCACAACCGAGGCCATATCTACCGCTCTATCCTGGAAGGGCTTGCCTACGCCCTTCGCGAAGGCAAAGAGCGGATAGAAAAACGGACACGTATTCCGATCCGTGAACTGCGGGTTTCCGGCGGCGGTTCCCAGAGCCGGAACGCCATGCAGGTCACCGCCGACGTCTTCAACCTCCCGACCTCCCGGCCGCACCTCTATGAAACCTCCGGACTCGGAGCGGCCATCAATGCAGCCGTCGGCCTGCATCTCCATCCGGATTATGCGACCGCCATATCGGAAATGACCCACATCGGCGACGTCTTTGAACCGGATCAGAAGAACCATGCCCTCTATGATGCGCTTTATCGCAAGGTGTATCAGAAAATGTACAAGCGGTTAAAACCGCTTTATAAAGATATACAAGAGATTACGGGATATCCGGTGTGAAGAAGGTTCAGGGTTCAGGCTTCGTAAAAAGCTGACGTACCCCGGTTCCCGGTGATTTTGCAGACAGGAACTCTTGTCTTGATATCGGTATCGCTATCGAAATCGCTATCGCTATCGTAAACTTTTCGATTTCGATCCCGATACCGATAGCGATAGTGAATTAACTTCCTTGAAAACTGACCAACTCCGCTGCACGGCGATTAACGGGAAGGAACTTTCCATTCTTTTTAGCTTTCCTCGTTGTCAGTGAAGCGATAGCGAAATGGTTGTCGTTGTCGTAATCGTACTCGAGAGCGGCGATTACGACAACGACAACGACAACGAAAAGGATTCCCATCCCGAAATAAATTTGAAAATTTAGAGAGGACAAAATGGCCACAAAAACTGATGTCATTTTTTCCGATACCCTCCAGGGGATCGATCGTGCCGTTGAAGAGATATTTCGGCATTTCGGCGGGGTGAAGGCGTTGCTGAAGGAAAGTGGCGATGTGTACCTGAAAGTCAACGGCGTCGACCACAAGCCGTATGCCTATACGGATCCCGATGTGCTCCGGGCGGTGATTACGCATTTGAAACGCGAAGGCGCCCGCAGGATTTACGTGATCGAAAACTGCACCCAGGGCAACATCACCCGCCTGGTCTTCAAGGTCACGGGAATGGCCAGGGTCTGCCGCCAGACCGGGGCCATCCCAGTCTATCTCGATGAAACCGATGCGGTGCCGGTCTACCTGGAGGGGCTCGAAACGTTTATCGACATTTCGGCTTTTGTACATGAACGTCTTATCGAAAATGCCGATAAAAATCTTTATATCTCCCTGCCCAAACTCAAGACCCACTCCATGTCCCAGGTAACCCTTTGGGAAAAGATATCGATCCGGAAGCGGTGGCCGCCATCCGGCCTCCGGTGCATGTGGCGGGAAGCTGCGCGATTTCCGATTACGGTCCCCAGCTCGTGCGGCGTTTCGGCAAAAAGCAGGTCACCTTTTCCCACGGCTGCAACAACCTTGCGGAAACGGTGCATGCCCTCCTCCGCCTGATGAAGGTAAAACCGCTGGACCTCGCCGGCACCCATTCGGTCGCCGCCCTTGCCGAACTCATAAAGGCCCGGATCAATAAATCGAAGGCGATCATCCCGCCGCTGTTTTAAACCGTCATTTACGATTTTCCGGATCGGTCGATGGCAGCAAGTCTTTCGAGTATCGGCGGATGGGAATAGTTGAGTGCAACATACAGGCGATGCGGGGTCAGATTGGACAAGTTGTGGGTGGTGAGTTTTTTCAGGGCTGTTTTAAATGCCTCGGGATTCATGATTGTCTCGACCGCAAACCGGTCCGCAGCGTACTCGTTTTTCCGGGAAACCATCTGAAAACCGAGGCTGAAGAAGAAATCGATCGGCGCATAGAGTATTCCGAAAAAGACCAGCCCGGCATACACGGATACCTGATCCATAAAAAAGGCATCGAACAGCATCGGCGAAGTAATGAAATGGGACAGAAGGTACAGCAAAACGCCGGTCTGAACAATTCCCGCAACGAGCATCCACAGGATGTGCTTCTTTTTATAATGCCCCATCTCATGTGCCAGAATAGCTAATAACTCATCTTCGGTTTGGTTTTCGATCAGGGTATCGAACAATACGATGCGCCGGTGCCGGCCAAATCCGGTAAAAAAAGCGTTCGACTTGCCCGACCGTTTCGATCCGTCCATGAC
>JAGXHH010000196.1 GCA_024636355.1 Desulfobacteraceae bacterium
AGAATATGCCGGAGCGAAGCGACATCCGAATACCTTCTGGCTCCTGGCTCCTGTATTCTGGATTCTTTTCTAACGAACCAGGGGAATAAAGCCCCTTTCAGGGACAACCAAAACCTGGTCCTCTGGGCCAGGATATTTATTCCTGCCGTGACGGTTCGTTTGCAGGTTCATCGAGTATTTCCCGGATTTTTCGGGAGAGTTCGGTCAGGTTGAACGGTTTCTGGATAAATCCGTTGCACCCGCGCTCAAGGATGGCGGCTGCCTGATCATTGAGGCCGTAGCCGCTGGACAACAGAGCCCTGACGGACGGATTGATGCGTTTTAAGCGGTCAAATGTGTCGCTGCCGCTCATGTCCGGCATGATCATATCGAGTACCACCAGATCGATTCGACCCTGATTTTCAATGTAAATCTTTTCAGCTTCCGCACCGCTTTCGGCGGTCAATACGGTATAGCCGAGTTCTTCGAGCATGATCTGGCCGGTTTCCTTGATAATCTGCTCATCATCGATGACCAGGATCGTTTCATTCCCCGCAATCGGAATCTGATCTGAAATCCGCTGCCGTTCTTCTGTCCGCCGTTCTGATGCCGGCAGGTAAATGTTGAAGGTGGCGCCTTTTCCTTTTTCACTGTAAACGGTGACGTAGCCACCGTGCTGCTTGATAATGCCGTATACGGTGGAGAGCCCTAAACCGGTGCCTTCCCCGTGTTTTTTTGTGGTGAAAAACGGATCGAAAACCTTCTGACGAATTTCCTCATCCATGCCGATGCCGGTATCGGTGAGTGAAATCTTCACGAATCGGCCATGACGGTCCTGAAATGGGGCAATCTGGCGTGGGGTCAGGTGAATGTTTCCGGTTCTAACGTAAATTTTCCCGCCGTGGGGCATGGCCTGCCAGGAATTAACAAACAAATTCATGAATACCTGTTCCATTTGCCCCAGATCGACAAGGACAGGCCAGAGATTTTCGCATATATCGGTCTGTATGCTGATTTCCTTTTTGGAGCGGGAAAACATGCGGGAACTGCTGGTGATCAACCGGTTGAGATTGGTGACTCTCATCTCTGAAGCGCCGCTCCGGGCAAATCCGAGCAGCTGGTTGCTCAATTCGGACCCATATTCGATATACTGCTCCACTGTTTGCAGTTTCTGGAAATGGGGGTGCTCCGGATCGGTTTTCATCAGCATAAGCGAGGTATTGCCCTGGATGGTCATCAGGATATTGTTGAAATTATGGGCGATGCCGCCGGCGAGGGTGCCGACCGCTTCCATTTTCTGCGCCTGGAGCAGTTGGGCCTTTAACCGGTTCTGCTCGGTGATATCCCGGATGATTCCCCGATACCCCATTTCAATGCCGTCTTCCGATTTCCATATGGTGGAGGTAATCAGGCAGTCCATGGGGGTTTCATCTTTCTGCCGAAATTTTAAGGGGTAATCCTTGACGAAGCCGTTTTTTTCGATGTCTTTTTGAAAGGATTTCCGCTCATCGGGATCGAGATAAAGCGATTGAATCGGTGTTTGCAGGAGTTCCTCCCTGGTTCCGAATCCGAACAGGTGAACCGCTGCCGGATTGGCCTCAATGAAGCGGCCGCTTGTGGCCGTGATATATATGGCGTCCATAGAGGTTTCAAAAAGGGTCCGGTAGCGTTCTTCGCTCTGTATGAGGGCTTCTTCCGCCCGTTTGCGCTGGGTGATATCCCGGGAAACCCCGATTATTTCCCGGAACCTTCCCTGTTTGTTCTTGTATCCCACGGCGGTAATTTCGGCCCAGATGGTATCTCCCTGCTTCGAAATATAGGCAATTTCAAATGTATGCACCTTTTCCGGATTGCTTTTGCCATCCCGGATGCGATCGAGTTCAGTTCTCAAATAATCCATTGCAAAGTCATAGGAATCCGGAGTCAAAATGTATCGGAAAGGGGTGTTCATCACTTCATTCGGGGTAAAACCGAGCAGCAGTTCCACTGACGGTGAAATATATGTCAGGCACATTTCCTTTATTGAATAAAACCAGATGAGATCCGGCATGTGTTCGGTAATAAGGCGAAACTTCCGGTCACGATCTTCCAAGGCATCAATTCGGGATTCCAGAAATTCAAGCTGTTGGTGCATTTGATCGGGGGTCGGGTTTTTGGTCATGGTATATTGTTTAATCCCATTCCAGAGGTTGGATCAGGGGCTGACGTATATTCGGATCGGTCAAATTCCGCAGGCCGGTTTTTTCCGGCAGCAGGTATTGCCCTGACGGGTTGTGCATGAACTGTTGTAGAGAGAAATTTTTGGAATACTATAGCATACTTATGCAATCGTTGTAAACGATTAGTATTCGTTGTGTTCGTCGATAAACTGGGAAAATTTAGGCATATGAAGAGGGCCGGGGACTGGTACGATAATTTTAGAAGCCGGCGAGTATTCGTTTATTAACCGGAATCATTCATGCGTTCTAACAGCAGGGGAATGAAGGTGGTCAAATCTTCGACAATGCAGAGATCGGCGAAATTAAAAAACGCTGCATGTGGATCCCTGTTGATGGCGACAATACAGCCGGATTCCCGGAGACCGGCGATATGCTGGCTGGCCCCGGAAATGCCGCATGCAATATACAGCCTGGGGCGCACCACCGCACCGGTGACGCCCACCTGGCATCCATAGGGCAGCCATTGCCTGTCGCAGACCGGGCGGGAACCGGCGACAGCCGACCGTGGGAACCGGTCGGCCAGTTGTTTTATCATGTCGAGGTTTTCCGCATTGCCGATTCCGTTTCCGGCCGCCACAACGATATCGGCGGTCTGAAGAGAGCCTGCATCGGAGCGGGCAGGTTTGAGGCCCAGGGGTTCAATTTTTTCGGAAACGTAAGAGAATTTTTTTATGCGGCGTTTTCCTGTGGACGGTGTTCGGTTCTCCCACTTGAAAATGCCGGGTTGAACGGTAACGACGGCCGGCATCTTTTCGGCAATTACCCGGGCTACCCGTTTGCCGTTTAATACCCTTCGGGTAAACGTGATCCCCCCCTCGCCGTTTTCCGATTTTTCCACTCCGGAGACGCAGGTTGCACCGAGTTTGGCAGCCAGTACCGGTGCGAAATCGGCTCCCCTGGCACTATGTGGAATGCAGATATAGCTGAAATCTTGTGCGGCCAGCAGATCAAAAAGGGCTGCGATGTAGCTTTCCGAATCATAGCCCGTAAGGCCGGGTATTGAAATTCCCAGAATATCGCCGCCGGTTCTGGTTTCGAGTTGATCTAAGATTCCATCGACGGCATCGCCGATAACGCATGCCGTTACCGGATAACCGGTAAATCCGGCCAGGATTTCCGCAAAGGCAATAACCTCTAAGCTGACCGGATGGAGACCGGTTTCAGTCGTTTCGACAACGGCAAGAATGGCGTTTTTCATATGGTATAGTTGGTTTCTTATTTGATTGTAGCCAATGCAATGGCAATTTATACGTCACTGCTGAATATGCCGTTGCTGATCGGTTTCTGTCAATGTCAAAAATTATTATGGATTGCCGATCCGAAAATTGCAATTTCCAGTTCACAATTGACAATTCGCCGTTCATAATTGATTTTTCATTTTGATTAACTTAAAAAAAAGGAGGCGAGGCATTCATGAAACCCGCTTTTGCCGTTGTAGGATGTGGTCGTGTCGGAACAGCACTGGCAAAATACCTGGCATTTATCGGATATCGGCCGCATGGGTTTGCCAGCAGATCCCTGGAATCGGCCCAAAAAGCCGCAGCGGCAGCAGGCTTTTCCGGCAAGATTTCCGATCGACCGTGGGAAGTGACAGCAGGTGCCGACCTGGTACTGATTACGACGCCTGATTCCGCTATCCGTCCGGCGGCAGTTCAGATTGCGGAACACCGGGGCGCTAAAGCGGGCGCGGTATTCCTTCACTGCAGTGGTGCCTTGTCTTCTGTGGAATTGTCTTCTCTGAAGACAACGGGTGCTGTGATCGGTAGTCTTCACCCCCTGCAGAGTTTTGCCGAGGATGCCATGGCGGAAAATCCCTTTTCCGGAATCATGATGGGTGTTGAAGGGGAACCGGCGGCCGTTGCAATGGCATGGCACATCGCAAACGATTTGGAGGCCACCCCGTTTGAAATCAGCACGGATGGAAAAATCTTGTACCACGCTTCGGCTGTGGTGGCATCAAATTACCTGGTGACCCTCATGAATCTTGCCTTCGAATTGCTTTCCGCCTCCGGGGTCCGGTCGAACAGCATGATGGAAATTTTAAAACCCCTGCTCCGGGGAACGCTTTCAAATATCGAAATTTCCGGTATCCCTCGGGCACTGACAGGACCGATTGCCAGGGGGGACGTGGATGTCGTCCGGGCGCACATTAAAGAGATCGGTAAAACAACACCCGCCCTTTTGCACCTGTACAAAGTGCTGGGGCAGCAGACGATCGCCATCGCAAAGGCCAAGGCAACGCTTTCGGAAACTGCGGCCGAAGAGTTGAAGCATCTTTTAAGCTAAGCGCTTTAAATACGATAGACCTGCAATCCCGGGTCAAGGATTTCGTTGGCTGCTTTTAATTTTTCCTCGTTTGAGATAACCGCAACCGCCGATGGGGTTTCGGTTCTGCTGAAATATTTCTGTCCCAACATCTGGACCTGCTCTTTTGTTACGGAAAGCAGTCGCTGCTTGAAATCTTTTCGCACATCGTCTGAGAGACCGATGAGTTTGCGGTAAAACGCTTTTGAAGCTCCTGTTCCGGGCGGGTCCGGCCGGTCCAGGTCGGCACAGACCTGCAAGACCGCTTCCTTGATGTCTTCCTGCGTGTACTGGTTGGAAAGGAGAAAATCGGCGGCGGCATCATAGACGTTGATTGTATTGACAATGTGCGGATCACGATAGGAACCGAAATAGAACAATCCGCTTTCGAGTTGGTGAACGGAAAACCCGCCGTATGCCCCCCCCTTTTCACGTATTTCACGATGCAGAAACATTGATTTGAGAAGTTTGCTCAGCACGGCAAGCGCCGGAGCATCTTCATGGCCGAGCCGACGGGTTTCAATGACTTTCGCCACAAAGGAAACAGCTGTAGAGGTGCTCCATCCTTCCCGGGGCATTTCCGGTTCCGGAAGAAAGGGGGGCGCTTCGAATCCGGCATCCGGGTGCGAATCGAGTCCGGCATACAGTGCTTCGGTCCGCCTTGTTGCTGTTTCCAGATCGTCTTTTTCACCGATTAGAGCCGTTTGAATGTTGTTGCGACGGAACAGGGTTGCGGCGATCCGTTTCAGGTCATCGGCAATGGCCTTGAGCCGGGTTTCCGAAAGATCTTCGGTAAGCGCCTTTACGGTTTTCAGCTGGTGGATGCCGTGCCACGTCTCATTGAGTGCCGAAGAAGCCGAGAAGTTCCGGGAGGCCAGTGATATGGCCAGTCGATGGCCATTGTGGATAATCGCCGATTCAATATCGGAGCGGACCTCCAGGAGCAGGTTTTTCAACCGCTCCAGATCGGTGAACGCATACCCGTTGATCAGTTGATCGAAAATATCGAACATGTGATCGATATTCCGGGAAAGGCATTTTCCGGACATCGACAGCATCGGCATGCAGAGGTTTTGAGGTCGGGAAAACCGGTTCCCGGCCGAAACCGACATGCCCAGACCGCCGGTAAACTGGTCAATTCGCCGGGCCATTTCCACGTAATCGAATTCGGTTGAACCGGTGCGGGGCATGGCATAGCAGAAAAACGGCACAAGGGAAATCAGGTCGGGGGGAAGGGGCTGCAGGCCGATCACGGCCGAGTAGTAAAAGATCCCGGCAGTCGGTTGTTCATAGATAGTGGCGGCAAGATCCGTCCGGTTGCCGGTTTCATAGACGGTTTTGGTATCCGGTGAGATGTCGCTGAGTTCCAGGGTCGGCAGGCAGGAAATATCTTCATCGGATTCCTGGAGGTGCACGAGTGCTTCGGCATCGTTTTTCAGTTTCTCAATTTCGGAATCCGACAGGGAGTCGCGAATCTTTTCAAGGTCGCTCATTTCCGCAAGCTGCATTTTTTCCGCCAGGGACGGGTCCGGTTCCAGGGTCAACAGGACGCGGTGCGGATTGTTGAGAAAATATTTTTGAATCCGGCTTTCCAGAAGATTGCCGTTTTCGAGTTCCCGATAGAATCGTTCCAGCAGCGCTTCAAACTTCAGCACGGAAGCGGGATCGCCATGATGCAGCCAGTCGCCGGAGCAACGCAGCAGCAGTTTCAACCCGTAAGGAAAGGGGGAGTTGCTGACTTCCTTGCGGTGAAATTCAATCTGGTGGAGGGCTGCGTCCACCAGCCGCCGATCAATTCCGTTTTCGGCAAGATCGCTGAGGACATTGAAAATGATTTTTTCGACATCTGCAGCCGATTCGGTCCGGATGTCTTTTAAGCCGCAGGCGAACATCGTGTCCTTGTTTTCCGCATCGTAGCCGGTGCCGTCGCTAAGCGTGCTGCCAAGGCCGGAATCGGTCAGCGCTTTGCGCAGGGGAGACCCGGAATTGCCGATCAGCACCTGTTCGAGAACCGTTAATACCAGCACTTCAAATGATTCGCGGACATCTGCGGTCAGCCACGCAACGCTGGCCTGCGATTTTTGCTCGGCATTTTCAACAGGGTCGATGGGGTAATAATATGTGGCGGTTTTGGGCTGATCCCAATGGGGCTGCGAGGAAACGTCGGTGTTCGGATCAATCCGTGAAAAATTGTCGAGGATCGTTTTTTCGATGTATTCCAAATGGGGTGTCAGCGGCAGATCGCCATAGGTGAAGAAAAATGCGTTGCTCGGGTGGTAGTGGTACTTGTGAAATGCCAGCAGGTCTTCATGGGTCAGCTTCGGGATATCCTCCGGCTTTCCTCCCGAGTTGTAGCTGTATGTCGTATCCGGATAAAGCGCATTTAACAGGGACCGGGCCATGATCTGGTCCGGAGAAGACATCGCGCCTTTCATTTCATTGTAGACTACGCCCTTGTAGGCCAGTCGGAATCCGCCGGGAGCATCCGGGTCCGGTTCGGCTTCGATCCGGTGGCCTTCCTGTCGGAAGCTGAGGGGATCGAGTTTGGGATAGAATACCGAATCCAGGTAGACCGCCATCAGGTTGTAGTAATCTTTTGTGTTCTGGGTGGCGAAAGGATACATTGTCCAGTCAGATGCGGTCAATGCGTTCATGAAGGTATTCAGGCTGCGCTTCATCATGGAGAAAAACGGATCGCGTACCGGGAAATGAACCGAACCGCAAAGGGCGATGTGCTCCAGTATGTGGGCGACGCCGGTGGAATCCGTGGGCACGGTTTTTAATGTCACGGCAAATGCATTTTCCGAATCCGGACGGCTGATGTGGATATGTTTTGCTCCGGTATTGATGTGTGCGAGTTCATAATAAATGGCGGAAATTTCCGGAAGGTCCATTATGTTGTCAATCCGGTAGCCGCCGATACGGCCGCCGGTCTCAAGTCCTGAATTTCTCGGATCTGTGGGTTGCATAGGTATTGTCTCCGGTGTTGTCGGTTACGATCTTGTGGTGCTTTGTTGATAAAATATTAGGAGTTATCTCCAAATCTGCAAATCTCGTTAAAGCGGTCTCAAACGGGCTTGCGGTTCCAATGAATTCGTTATCAAGAGGACGGAGACAGATAAAAAACAGCTGCCGACTCCTGGCAGTCCCTGTCCGGATGATTAATTTCATTAGGAATAATAAGAAATTGCGCAAGACAGATCGGTTCGTGCAGAATGAATCACAAAATATAACACAACCGATCCGGGCAGGTAAAGGTCACCTTGGTGAATTGTCGTTTCGGAAGGAAGAAGCAAATCGCCCGCAACAGTAAAAATCCATGTTGCGGGCGATGGGAAAAGCAAATTGCACTCAAAGACCTGAAAAGACTAAACAGGGAGGTAAATGCCGCGTTTTTTGCGTTGAATTTTGCCTTGTTTGGTCAGGCGATAAATGATATTGCGCAGTTTTTTGTCTTCAAACTGGGTCTTTGACTGGATGTCTGAAAAATTAGCCCCGCTGCTGAATTCCGAAATGACATCGATGACCATATCGGAGGCGGACCTGTTTTTTGTCGACCGGATCAGCGAACGGCTTGCTTTTTGAGACAGCGGCGTGCCGTTTGCGACGACTTTTTCGAGGTTTTCAAGCTTCTGCACCACGCGGTTGATATCCTGCTTGGTGGCGAAGTCGTATTGCTTCAGAAAAAATTTAATCATCGAGTCAAAACTTGGAGAGCGTTTCTTTTGAGTCGACATGTGTTGTCCTCCCGAGTCAATGGAAAATTGTGATATATAAACTGTTTTCGTATTAGTAATAGTGTTGGATTGCGCACAAAATAGATAATTCGAAAGTAAAAGTCAAGTGTTTGAAGAAATTAATTAATAATTATTAGGATTTTTTCAACGATCTGTTCGACATGAACTGTAAAATCAACAATGAATAAGTGAAAATAAAAACAATAACACTTCGGATGCGATTGGTGATATAGAGTATTTGATTTTATCCATAATCATGTTCAGGAGCAATTCGTCTTTGGAATGTTCTGCGTCTCCGATGAGTAATATGCCTCACCGATTCCCCACCGCGAGGGTGCTGCCATGTATGGATTGAAACGGTTGAGCGGGTGTGAAAAATTGCGACGCTATGCTGCTCGTATAGCGGCTTCCAACGAAGATCCGCGGTTCATTGCCATGGGAATTGCCGTGGGAGTCTTTGTCGGGTGCACCCCGACCATGCCGTTTAATACGGTATTGGCCATAAGCCTGGCGTTTCTGCTGCATGGAAGTAAAACCGCAGCGGTATTAGGGACTTGGGTATGCAATCCCCTGACCTTTCCATTTCTATATCTTGGCAGCTATAAAATCGGATACTGGCTGCTCGGCGCCATGCTGCCGTTTCCCTTTCGGTATGAATGGCTGCCGGATCCCCTGGAGTCGGGGGTTGATATTACCCTGTTGATGGTGGTCGGCGGGATCGTAATAGGGGTTGTTCCGGCAATGGTTTCCTATTTGATAAGTTTTAAAATTGCTTCCGCCCTGAAGCATAAAAAAACACTCGTAAAAGAAAAACTTCAATCGAAATCCCCCCTGCCACTTTCCGCTCATGTCGATAATTAATACCGGACGCCAATTTTTTTCGTAAAGATTCCGGACTGCGAAATGCTTCTCGGCAGGAATATGGTTCAACTGTTAACAGGATCAGGAGATGGGTTTGGCGCATTTAAACTGTAAATACTATCCGGTCGAGGTCTCTTTGTCGTGACGTTTCCAAGAAACCTGCTTTCATCGAAAAACCTGTTTCCAAAAAAACATATGGGCCAGAATTTCCTGGTCGATCCGTCGACTGCTGAAATGATCGTTCGCCGGGCGGCGGTTAGTTCAGCGGATGTGGCACTGGAAATCGGCGCCGGTTTAGGCGCACTCTCCGTTCCCCTGGCCCGGGCGGTCAAAACAGTATACGCAGTGGAAAAGGACCGGGATCTCATTGAACTCCTGTCCCTGGAACTGGCTGAAAACCGGATCGATAATTTGGTTCTAATCAACAGGAATTTTTTTGACGTCAGCTTAAGTGAAATCGCTGAACATGAAAAAACCAAACTGCTGATTTTCGGAAACCTGCCGTATAACATTTCTTCCCAGGTAATTATCCGACTGGTGGAATCCCGGCAGATTATCGATCGTGCGGTCTTCATGTTTCAGAAAGAACTGGCCCGCCGCATTGCCGCAGCCCCCGGAACCGGCGACTACGGCCGGCTGTCCGTCATGGTGCAGTATTGTGCCCGGGTTAAAAGGTTGGCCAGCATTGCCGCCCACCAGTTTTATCCCCGGCCGCAGGTGGACTCGGAAGTGCTCGAAATTCGATTTGCGCCCTGGACCGATGCGGCGGTAGTCGATGAAAAGGTGTTTGCGGCTGTTGTCAAAGCAGCATTCGGCCAAAGGCGCAAAACGCTCAAAAACTCGATGGGCTCCAGTGAACTGGAAATCGGCGGGGATGTCCTGGATGAACTGTGGCGGAAAACCGGAATCGACTCGTCGCGAAGAGCGGAAACACTCAGCGTTGTGGAATTCGTGACCCTGGCCAATGCATTGACGGAATGTCGGGAGCAAATGTAAACTTTAAACTTCAATACCCCGGGTTTTCCATCCGTTGCTCAAACCGGTACTCGAGCTCGGTGCCTTTGTAGTCAAAGGCGACGATTCGATTAAATCGAATCCACACCACATGCAGGTCCCTTCCGTTGTATTCTCCGGTATCGGTTTTTTCATCATAGAGCACAAACGTTTCCCATACCTGCTGTCCTTTGCGCAGCGGGATCAGCGGATGATTTGAATCGATGGCAACTTTCTCCGGTGGTTTATGGATGGCAAAATCCTTCAAACTTTCCGGATTTTGCAGATGAATTTTAAGGAAGTCCCGGACCAATCCTTCACAATTTTCCGGAAACGGCCCTGGCCCGCTCCTGACCGCTTCGTGGGGAGGAGCTGCAAGACAACCGGAAATCAAGAGCACGATAGATATAAGTAAGATCCGACTTGAACGCCTCAAAATGTTTCTCCTTCCTGAGAATAATGATGGCAAAGAAAACCCGATTCTGCCGTTACCGGGAGACGAATAACATTCGACTTGTCAATCTGTGGCATACTCGTTATAATATTTACTGATATTTCGTAGTTATGTCAAACCCCTTGACTCACTTTAGATGACTCAACCAGCGCCTCTTGTGCATAAAAGGATGCCCCTCATGAAAAGAATGGGATTCCATATTCTATGCGTTTTTATCCTTGTTTTCTGCTTATCCGGTTGTTCGAGCGTTCTCACCTATCTCGGCCCGGTACAACATGAACTGGCGGACGGCGAAACCTTTACCGGTGATTTGGTCGAATACGATTATGAAGTATACGGGGATAACAGCCGGCTTCATTTCATGAAAACCCCGATGTGCAAAAAAATCGTCGAAAAGGTGCGGGTTTCAAAAAAGCAGCGGCGGGGTCTCTACCTTGCTGTTCTTGAACTTCCTTTTTTCGGTCTGGGGCTCCTGGATATGCTGCGGTCTTACGCCATTGTCGAAGAAAGCCGCAGGGTTGAACCTGTGGGCAGATTTGAAACCGGTGAGCAGCTGGCCTGCAATGGAAGGGAGCCGGCGGCAAATGAAATTTTTATCATCAAAGATAATGTTAAAGATTTGAATGTCACCGCAGAGACCGATTCGAAAGGGAACCTGGATCTGAAAACGGTTCTTCCGGAAAATTTTGGTCCGGCGTCGTTTGAAATTTTTCCGGAGGCGGACCTCCAGCAACAATTAACGTATACCTACCTGCCTGCCGAGTAAAAAAGGATAACTACCCCCACAAAAAGGCTTTTCAGCGGTAATGGCGAAAAAACAGACGCCGGAATACATTCTTGCTGTCGATCTGGGGACATCCGGTCCCAAAACCGCCCTTGTGTCGATTCGGGGAGAAGTAATCGACTCCGCGTTCGAACCCAACGACCTGTATCTGCTGCCCGACGGCGGCGCCGAGCAAGACCCTGAACAGTGGTGGACAACGATTCTGGATTCGGCCCGAAGGGTTGTAAACAGGCATCCGGCTCTGGTTGAAAAAATTATCGGGGTAAGCTGCTCCACTCAATGGTCCGGCACGGTGGCTGTGGACCCGGACGGCCGACATCTGGCCAATGCGCTGATCTGGCTCGATTCGCGGGGGAGTCGGCACGTCCGCGAAATCATTGATGGCTGGGTAAAAGTCGACGGGTATGCCGTCAATAAACTGATTCGCTGGCTGCGACTGACCGGCGGGGCGCCTGCCCGGTCCGGCAAAGACTCGCTTGCCCACATTCTGTTTCTCAAATCCTGCTGCCCCGACATTTACTGCAATACGTTCAAGTTCCTGGAACCGAAAGATTACCTCAACATGCGGTTTACCGGCCGGTTTGCGGCCTCTTATGATTCGATCACCCTCCACTGGGTGACGGATAACCGGGATATTTCTCGCATCGTTTACGATCAGCGGCTGGTCCGGATGGCCGGGATCGATCCGGACAAACTGCCCGAATTACAACGCGCCGTCGACGTGATCGGACCTCTTAAGGACAGCGTTGCCGACGCGCTGGGTCTCAAGCGGGGCACTCCGGTCATCTGCGGTACACCGGATGTCCAGGCTGCGGCCATCGGTTCCGGTGCGGTCGCCGATTTTGCCGCCCACCTTTATATTGGAACATCCTCCTGGCTGACCTGTCATGTGCCGTTCAAGAAAACCGACATGCTCCGGGGGATCGCCTCGCTTCCGTCGGCAATACCCGGCCGGTATTTCGTTGCCAATGAACAGGAAACCGCCGGGGCCTGCCTGACCTATCTGCGGGACAATCTGTTTTTCCCCTCTGATGAACTTACAACCGGGAGTGCACCGGAAAACGTATACGCATTATTTGACCGAATGGCCGCCCGGGTGCCGGCAGGCAGCCGCGGCGTTATGTTTACGCCCTGGCTTTACGGGGAGCGGACCCCGATTGACGATCACACGGTGCGTTCCGGTTTTTACAACCAGTCGCTCGACACCACGCGTGAAGATCTGGTCCGGGCCGTCTTCGAGGGGGTGGCCTTAAATGCACGCTGGCTGCTTTCCAGTGTTGAAAAATTCGTTGCCCGGCGGCTCGATCCGATCCGGATCATCGGCGGCGGGGCGGCATCCGATGTCTGGTGCCGGATTTTCGCCGATGTTTTTTCCCGGACAATTCATCAGGTAAAAGACCCCATCCTGGCAAATGTCCGGGGGGCGGGGCTTCTCGGCGCCCTTGCCCTGGGCCGGATAACCCTGCCGGAGATTGCCGGGTCCGTACCCGTTGAAAAAATATACCCGCCCGATCCCGACCATCTGGATCTTTATAACGAACGGTTTCGATTGTTTATCGAAATCTACCGTCGGAATAAAAAAATTTACAGGTCGCTGAACAGCGGCTGATCCGTAGCGTAACGCTGCATCACCAGCTATGTCTGTTTAAATCTTTTTTGTTTACATTTCCGGCAATTTGGGATATTTTTTGTAATTTTCTTCTATACCTGTTTTTTGTGTGAGGGGGTGGCTTTCACACCCGTCCCCAAAAACATCCCCTGTTTGCTTTCCGCTGACTGCCGAAAAAAACTGAACTGCAGTGGATCGCCGGTACCGAAAAAAACCATTAAAATTAACTATTCATATTAACCAACCCATTTTCAGGAGTGCTTGCTTATGGCAAAGAAAACGCAAACAATAGATGGAAATACGGCCGCCGTTCATGTGGCATACGCCTTGAGTGACGTGGCGGCCATTTACCCGATCACCCCTTCGACCTCCATGGGGGAGACGGCAGATGAATGGTCCTCGCAGGGCCGAAAAAACATCTTCGGTCAAACCCTGCAGATCCGGGAGATGCAGTCGGAAGCCGGCGCCGCGGGAGCAGTTCACGGATCATTGGCCGCCGGTGCGTTGACGACCACATTTACGGCATCTCAGGGGCTTCTCCTGATGATTCCGAATATGTACAAAATGGCCGGTGAACTGCTTCCTGCGGTCTTTCATGTATCGGCGAGGGCGATTGCCGGACATGCCCTTTCCATATTCGGCGATCACAGCGATGTAATGGCCGTACGGCCGACCGGGTTTTCCCAGCTGGCCTCCGGATCTGTCCAGGAGGCCATGGACATGGCACTGGTCTCTCATTTGTCGGCCATTGATGCAAGCCTGCCGTTTATCCATTTTTTTGACGGGTTCCGCACATCGAGTGAAATCCAGAAAATCGAATTGATCGATTACGATGATATGGCCGCCATGGTCAATCATGACGCCATTCGTGATTTCAGGGACCGGGCCATGAATCCCGAACATCCGAATACCCGGGGAACCGCCCAGAATCCGGACATTTTCTTTCAGGCCCGGGAAGCGGCAAATCCCTATTATCTGGCAGTTCCGGAGATCGTTCTCGAAAACATGGGAAAAGTCGGAAAACTCACCGGCCGCAATTACCGCCTGTTCGATTATGTCGGCCATCCCGATGCCGATCGGGTGGTGATTTCGATGGGGTCATCCACTGAGACGCTGCAAGAGGTAGTCAATCATTTAAATAAGCGGGGCGAACGGGTTGGTCTTCTCAAGGTCCATCTTTACCGGCCGTTTTCCATGGAACATTTCATGGCGGCATTGCCCGGTTCCGTCGAACAGATCACCGTTCTCGACCGGACAAAGGAACCCGGCGCCATCGGCGATCCGCTGTATCTCGATGTCTGCTCGGCATTTATTGAATACGGTCAGGTTCCGGATATAACCGCCGGCCGGTACGGACTCGGTTCAAAGGAATTCACCCCCGGCATGGCCAAGGCCGTTTTCGACAACATGAAAGCCCTCGGCCCCAAGCATCATTTTACCGTCGGGATCAAGGACGACGTCACCTACAGTTCCCTGCCGTACGAAAATGAGCTCGACACCACCCCGGAAGGGACCATCCAGTGCAAATTCTGGGGATTCGGATCGGACGGGACCGTCGGCGCCAACAAGAGCGCCATCAAGATCATCGGGAACAACACGGAAAAGTATGCCCAGGGCTATTTTGCCTATGATGCCAAGAAATCCGGCGGTGTGACCGTTTCCCACCTGCGTTTTTCCGGACATAAGATTCAGTCGACCTACCTGGTGCACAGCGCCGATTTCGTCGCCTGTCATAAAGCCAATTATGTGAAGCTCTATGATCTTCTCGAAGATATCAAACCCGGCGGCACCTTCCTTCTCAATTCCCCGTGGACCCAGGAAGAGATGGAGACGGAGATCCCCGCATCCCTGCGCCGGACAATTGCCCGGAAGAATTTGAAATTCTATAATATCGATGCCGTAAAGATCGCCGCATCCGTCGGACTCGGCGGCCGGATCAACATGATCATGCAGACCGCCTTTTTCAAACTCGCCAACGTGCTTCCCTTTGAGGAGGCAGTCGATCTTCTGAAGAAGGATATCCATAAAACCTATGGCAATAAAGGTGAAAAAGTCGTCCAGATGAACCTGGGCGCCGTGGATAAGTCGGTCGAAAACCTCCAGGAGATCAACTACCCGGAATCCTGGAAGAATGCCGGAAAAGAAGCACTTCCTGAAATGGATGTTCCGGATTTTGTGAAAGATGTCATGATTCCGATGGCCGCACAGCAGGGGGACAAACTGCCGGTAAGCGCCTTTGAGCCGGACGGCATTTTCCCGCTCGGCACCAGCCAGTATGAAAAACGCGGGGTCGCCATCAGCATACCCGAATGGATTCCCGAAAACTGCATCCAGTGCAACCAGTGCGCATTTGTCTGTCCGCACGCAACGATCCGCCCGGGACTGGTCACGGAAGAAGAACTTGCGGACGCCCCGGACGCTTTCGTGACTCTCAATGCGGTTGGAAAAGAGGTCAAGGATTACAAGTTCCGCATCCAGGTCTACCCGTTGGACTGCATGGGTTGCGGCAACTGCGCGGATATCTGCCCGGCGAAGAAAAAGGCGCTGGTCATGCGGCCGATTGACACCCAGACGGAAATCCAGGAGCCGAACCGTAAATTTTTCGAAACCGTGCCGGATCGCGGTCACCTGGTGAAACGCGATTCCGTAAAGGGGAGCCAGTTCTATAAACCGCTCATGGAGTTCTCCGGGGCATGTGCCGGATGCGGTGAAACTTCCTATGTTAAATTGCTGACCCAGCTCTACGGTGAACGGATGGTCATTGCCAATGCTACCGGATGCTCATCGATCTGGGGCGCTTCGGCACCCTCGGTACCGTATTGCCAGAATGCGGACGGCTTCGGACCGGCCTGGGGCAACTCGCTGTTCGAGGATGCCGCAGAATATGGG